>DATNPS010000463.1:0-3352 GCA_036703095.1 Crinalium sp.
TACAACGTGAATTCGACGAACGGGCTTTGGGGAGAGTGGCGCGACGCGCAATCCCAAAATCAGGCTAAAGAAACGCAGCATGTAAAGACTTGTTGCACCCCTTTGTTAAATAAGGCTTAGGCCACAGTCCAAAGATAGGGATGCAATTTACGCTATAGCTTTGAGGGTTATCGGTGAAATGGTCATGGATAAATTGCAAAAATATCGAGTAGTTTGCACACTCTCCTTTGGAGATATCTACGGTCAGATCGTGGTTTGGTTAATCGTAATCTTTCTTAGTTTGGCATCTGCTTTAGCGCTAATGGGAGCCAGCCGACCGATTTATGCGTTAGCAACGGTAGGGCTGATTTTAGTGCTCTCTCTGCCATTCCTTCTATTTGCATTTGTAACAACACTTTTAAATCACATCGAATTTTTACCAACCGAACCATCAGCAGAAGCAAAATCTTCATCCAACACGGTAACGAATCAGCGGCCCGCGCAAGCTGCCGGATAAACGGACAGCAATTCTCATGATGCACAGTCGCCGATGGCATTTTTGGTGCGCCTGACGGGAACGCCAAAACGCCATCGGCTTTCAAGTGAAAGTTGTTGGTAACGGGTCGAATCCCATTAATCTCAGACTGTTACAAAGTTCTCTACCTTTGCGCGGGGAATTTTTTTGCGTCAGGATAGATAAAGAAATGCACTTTAGGCACGAAGCATGATTGAGCATGATGTAATCATTGTGGGAGGGGGACTGGCAGGATCACGCGCTGCTCTAGAAATTGCCCGAACCGATCCCCGGTTGAGTATTGCAATGGTTGCCAAAACCCATCCCATCCGATCGCACTCCGTAGCGGCTCAGGGTGGCATGGCAGCCACTCTCAAGAATGTAGATGTTGAAGATACCTGGGAAGCCCACGCCTTTGATACAGTCAAAGGTTCCGATTATCTGGCGGATCAAGATGCGGTAGAAATTTTGACCCGCGAAGCACCCGATGTTGTGATTGATTTAGAGCACATGGGCGTGCTGTTTTCCCGACTGCCCGATGGCCGCATTGCCCAGCGCGCCTTTGGAGGACATTCTCATAAACGAACCTGTTACGCCGCCGATAAGACAGGCCATGCCATTTTGCATGAGTTGGTCAATAATCTTAAACGCTATGGCGTCAAGATCTACGACGAATGGTACGTCATGCGTTTGATCCTAGAAGAGGGTCAGGCCAAAGGTGTGGTCATGCTTCACATCCGGGATGCTCATGTTGAGGTCGTCCGGGCGAAAGCGGTGATGTTTGCCACAGGTGGCTATGGGCGCGTTTATAACACTACATCTAACGACTACGCCTCTACAGGTGACGGACTGGCGATGACCGCCATTGCCGGATTGCCCATTGAGGACATGGAATTTGTCCAGTTCCACCCGACAGGTTTGTATCCGGTTGGGGTGTTAATTTCGGAGGCGGTGCGGGGCGAAGGAGCGTACCTGATTAACAGTGAGGGCGATCGCTTCATGTCTACCTATGCCCCCAGCCGCATGGAACTGGCTCCTCGCGACATCACCTCCCGTGCGATTACGAAAGAAATTCGAGCTGGTCGAGGCGCAAATACAGACGGCAGTTCTGGAGGGCCATTTGTCTACCTGGATTTGCGCCATATGGGCAAAGAGAAAATTATGAGCCGGGTGCCCTTCTGTTGGGAAGAAGCGCATCGGCTGGTGGGAATCGATGCGGTGCATCAGCCCATCCCCGTTCGGCCTACCGTTCACTATTCGATGGGTGGCATTCCCGTCAATACAGACGGTCGGGTCCGCAGTGGCCCGGATGGTCTGACCGAGGGATTTTTTGCAGCGGGTGAAACGGCCTGTGTGTCGGTGCATGGAGCCAACCGCCTGGGCAGCAATTCTCTGCTGGAATGTGTGGTGTATGGACGACGGACGGGAGCAGCGATCGCCCAATACGTACAAAACCGCAAGCTGCCTGATGTTAACGAACAGCATTACCTGAATGCCGCCGCTCAACAGCTTAAGACACTGATTGATCAACCGGGCCAATATCGAATCGGGCAAATTCGGCAGGCGTTCCAGGACTGCATGACCGACCACTGTGGCGTATTCCGCACCGAAAGCTTGATGCGCGAAGGACTGGAGAAACTTCAGGGCATCCGTCAGCAGGCCCAGCAGATTTACCTGGACGATAAAGGTTCACTCTGGAATACCGAAATTACAGAAGCGCTGGAACTACAGAGCTTGCTGATCGTAGGCGAGATGATCTTGACCAGTGCGCTCAATCGGCAGGAAAGTCGGGGGGCACACTGTCGAGAAGATTTTCCCGATCGTGACGACCCAAATTTCCTCAAACACTCAATGGCCTACTTCTCTCCAGCCGGGATCGATATTCGCTATCGCCCTGTCACTATCACCATGTTCCAACCACAAGAGCGGAAATACTAGATTTCCTGCCCGTGACACCGCTGTCTCGACAGTCATGTACCACCGAGACGGCGGTGTCACGAAGCACCTCGAAGCTCATCTAGCTTGGCTCGCACCGTTTGAATGTCTTGCCACATGAGCCACTTCGGGCTGCCTTTTTCACGAGACTGGTTACGCAACAGATAAGCGGGGTGAAAGATCGGCATACAGAGTCGATTATCCCATTCCAGCCATTGACCCCGAATTTTGGTAATGCCGCGTTTGTCGCCCGTGATGCCTTTCACCGCCGATGCTCCGGTCAACAGGATAATCTTAGGATCGACCATACGAACCTGTTCCATCAGGTAAGGCCGACAGGCATCCATTTCGTCTTGAGTAGGGGCGCGGTTTCCCGGTGGGCGACACTTCACGATATTGCAAATAAAGACATCGGCTTCGGTTAGCTTGACGGATTCCAGAATCTTGTCGAGCAGTTGCCCTGCCTTCCCCACAAACGGAATGCCCGTTTCATCCTCATTTTGACCTGGCCCTTCACCCACAATCATGATGGGTGCATCTAGGCTGCCTCGTCCGATCACGGCATGAGTGCGGCCCGCGCCCAGATCACAGCGATGGCACTGATTGCAGTGCACCTTGATCTCCTCCATGCTGGAGTAGGTTCCAGGCGGAATCGGCACCTTCGCACTGGTTGGAATTAAATCGGGATTGAAGTTGTTGGGAACCGGGGGGGCCGTAATGTTCCCTAAATTAAACAGGTCGATCTGCTCTTCGCTAGCCATGAACCGTTATTACTAAGGGCGTCAGGAGTGCTGACTGAAAACCAGGTAGATGCGATCGCAATTCCAGGCAACCAGTCTATTTACTTCATAACAAGAACTCTTAAATTTTAGGGTGAATTTTCCCAGTAATTCTCATTTTGAAACTCATTGCGGGTTTTGGGGG
>DATNPS010000476.1:0-20942 GCA_036703095.1 Crinalium sp.
TCCATCGTCCCTGGAACCTCGATCGCAGCATATGGCCTTCAGACCTTGGCATTCTGGCCTATCATCTCGCGTTTGATGAAGGGTTAACGTTAGGCTTTAATCCTTGCTTGGCTGCTGTTCTGGAGCTGAATGACATAGAAATTCTGGGCACAAAAGAAGGCCGTCCGATCGGAATGACGGGGCAGGTACCCACTCACTCGTTTGATTGGTACTGCGATCGCCTTACCACTGAGTTTCATGGGTTGGATGCAGTTCGTTCCTATCCGGGCGAGATCTCTAAGATCGCTGTGGTGGGCGCGATGACTAATGCCCTGGTGCGAGAAGCCGCAGATCGAAACATCCATCTCTACATTACGGGGCAGTTAAGGAAAGCTGCCGAACTGGCACTGCAAGAAACAGGCTTAGGATGCATTGCGGTGGGACATCAGCGCAGTGAAGTGTGGGGGTTGCGATCGCTAGCCCAAATTCTGCAACAGCGTTGGCCCCATCTCGTCATTGTCTGTAAGTAGTACAAAAGTTCTAAATAACAACCTGCGATAGACGGCATTGGTATCTCGGCTCTCTATAACGGAATGGTGGACTTGAATAGCGATAGTGTTATGGCGATCGAAGAATTACGCAACAACGACATGATGGCGCATTTGCTTGATGCGCTCGACCAGGGGCAGGATATCGGTCACTATGGCCGACTGGTGTTTGCCATGGTGGCACGCCACTTTATGACCGAAGAGGAGTTGGTGGACTATCTGCAAAAAGATTCCGACTTTAGCGAAACCGAAGCACGAGCGCTGTATCATCAGGTGCAGGGCAAAGACTATAACCCACCCAAGCGCGATCGCATCCTTGACTGGCAGCAGCAGCAAGAGTTTCCCATCTGTCCCAACCCCGACGATCCAGATAGCTGCAACGTTTACCGCGACCTCAAATTTCCCGAACACGTTTACGAGCATATTTCCAGCTACTACGAACAGAAGGCTGGCTAAGAGAGGGGGACAAGGGGATAAGGGAGATAGGGGAGATGGAGGAGTTCATATCACTTCCCCATCCTCCCCACCTTCCCCATCTTCCCCACCCTCCCCATCTCTCCCCACACCCCAACCCCAAACTCCCCGCTACAGCGTTAGACTAAGTTACGGCTAACCCCTGTAACACATGAGTATCTTCACGCTGCAATCGATCAAAAAAGACTTTGGCATCAAAGAAATCCTGAAGGATGCCAACTTTAGCCTCGACGCCACAGACAAAGTCGGTCTGATTGGCACCAATGGTTCTGGCAAATCCACCTTGCTCAAAATGATTGCGGGATTGGAACCCGTCGATGATGGCCAGATTTTAGTGAATTCTGGCGTCAAAATCATTTACTTGCCTCAGCAGCCCGACCTGGATGAAACCCGAACTGTTTTAGAACAGGTGTTTGCGGATAGCGGTGAGCAGATGGCTCTGGTGCGCGAGTATGAAGAACTATCTGACAAACTGGCTCACGACCACGAAAATCACGATCAGCTCATGGCAAGGCTATCTACTGTGTCACAGCGCATGGATGCGATGGGCGCGTGGGAACTGGAAACCAATGCCAAAATTATTTTGACAAAACTGGGGATCGAAGATTTTGATGCCCGTATTGGAACGCTGTCAGGTGGATATCGCAAGCGGATTGCCTTAGCAACAGCGTTGCTGTCCGATCCGGATGTGCTGCTGATGGACGAGCCAACCAACCATCTGGACGCCCTATCCGTCGAGTGGTTGCAGAGTTATCTAAATCGATATCGGGGTGCGCTGCTGCTGATTACGCACGATCGCTATTTTTTGGATCAAGTCACCAATCGCATTCTCGAAATCGATCGGGGTGATCTCTATACGTACTCTGGCAATTATTCCTACTATCTGGACAAAAAAGCACAGGCTGAAGAATCTGCCGCTAGCTCTCAGCGCAAACATGCGGGCGTGTTGCGCCGCGAATTGGAATGGCTGAAGCGAGGCCCCAAAGCTCGCAGCACCAAGCAAAAGGCAAGAATTCAGCGTATCCAGGACATGCGATCGCAGGAATTCAAGCAGACTCAGGGCAAAGTCGAAATCTCAACGGCAGGCCGACGCATTGGCAAAAAAGTGGTTGAGCTAACCCATATCTCGAAAGGATATGGCGATCGCACCCTCATTAAAGACTTTACCTACAGTTTCAACCCCGAAGACCGAGTGGGGATCATCGGCGGCAACGGGGCTGGAAAGTCTACCCTGATGAATATCATCACCGAACGGGTTCAGCCCGATTCGGGTACGGTTGAAATTGGCTCTACCATTCACATCGGCTATTTTGATCAGCATTCTGACGATCTGTCGCTGAATCCCAATCAGCGCGTTATCGACTATCTCAAGGACGTAGCCGAGCTGGTCAAAACGGCAGACGGCAGCATCATTACGGCTTCTCAAATGCTGGAACGCTTCCTGTTTCC
Source organism: Crinalium sp. (assembly GCA_036703095.1). GTDB lineage: Bacteria > Cyanobacteriota > Cyanobacteriia > Elainellales > Elainellaceae > DATNPS01. Next base: position 2,451 of record DATNPS010000476.1, read on the forward strand.
CGGCAACCAGCAATACGCCCCGATTAGTAAACTGTCGGGGGGAGAAAAGCGGCGATTGTTCCTGCTGCGTGTGCTGATGGCGGCTCCCAACGTCCTCATTTTGGATGAACCGACTAACGATTTAGACGTTCAAACGCTAGCCGTTTTGGAAGAATACCTGGAGGACTTCAACGGCTGCGTGATTGTTGTATCGCACGATCGCTACTTCCTCGATCGCACCGTAGATGCCATTTTTGCGCTGGAACCCGGTGGCAATATTCGTCAATATCCCGGCAACTACTCGATTTACCTGGACTTTAAGAAAGCAGAAGACGAGAGCGAACGAGATGCAGCCCTTGCCAATCAGGCCACCGAGAAAAAAACAGCCTCCCGAACGGTAGAACCGTCCTCGGCAGATGACGTCTCGACAGTCGCTAAATCATCGAATGCAAAACCGCGCAAACTGTCGTTTAAGGAAAAACGTGAGCTAGAACAACTAGAAGTTCAAATTCCTCAAATGGAAGCCGAGAAGGCAGAAATCGAAAAGGCGCTTTACCATAACCCACCCACAGGTTTTGGAGAATTAACGAACTTATCGGAACGGCTAGCCGAGCTAAATCAACTGATTGACTCTTCTACAGAGCGTTGGCTAGAGCTATCCGAACTTGCTTAGAATTGTGGATTTAATAAAACCCAAAACTTAATGTTGAAACGTCTAGCTCTGCCGCACATTCCAACATTAAAAATTGGGGTTCAATTTATCCATGCTCCTCAATATGACGGCAATTTGACGAACGGACTATTGGGAAAGTTGCGCGACGTGCAACTTTCCCAATAGTCCAATTTTGCGTGCGCGTCGCGCACGCAAAATTGGACTATCGAATTCACGTTGGCTTAACGGTATAGCTGTAGTTCTGTCCGTTAGGACATCGAAAACCAAGAGGGTTATGTGGGCTTCGCCCCCAGCCAAGGGTGGAACCCCTGCACCCCGTCCTAACCCAAATGGATAAAGCTATGACGCTCAAGTGGGATGCATGGCGAACATGGCATATAGCAAGAGGGTGATGATGCGGTGTGCATCATCACCCTCTTGCTGGAACTCACGTTAATAGGAAATACAAACGAGACATTAGCAGCCCATAAACATCCACTACCTCTGGCCGCTCTGGCGGAGAGTTTAATCTCCCTTTGGTAGGGGCAAAGTGGAGGAAGCGACAAAAACTCCACACTGTTTATTGAGATATATCGGTGTCATCGTTGGACGACACAACACTGTCTGCTTTTCTGATCGTCGCTCTCCTTCGAAAAGCAGTAATAGGACACAGCGGCATAACGCCTATCCAGCGTATGTGCTCCAACACTGGGGGATGAGCAATGACGGCTCGGTTGAAAAAGCTGTAATCACTGGTGCTAGCTTTCCAGCCTACAACTCTATCTCCACGAGCAACACCGATTAGGGTCATCAAAATTGCCGCACCACATCAGACTGAGCACTGGCACATACAATATGCCAAGCTTAGTAAACAACGTAGAGATTTTGAAAAGAAAATTTGGATTACTTCCAAGTTCTTAAAATTACTGGCGATCGCTTACGAAGCAGACTGCCGCAAGTACTCTTGCCGTTGGTTGAACTGCCGCTGCTCCTTCGTTAATGTCTGGTAGCTGCTGGTTGACTGCATATCCCACTGAGTTTCGGCCAGGAGAAATAGCGTTCCAGCACTGATTAATCCGGTGACGAGGTATTGCCATTGCAGCATGTATGGCAGACTCACAATTCCTAAAAGATGTACGATACCACTGACCGTAAAGGCACGCGATCGCAATCCCCAGGCTGTTCCCAAATATCCGATTCCACACAGCCCTAACCACAAAGGGCAGAGATACATCAACAGTTGCCACCACCCTCCAAACAATCCCCAATTCGTCAGGCCAATGCCCAGCAGCATCAGGACAACCCAGAGATAAACAACCCATTTGAGCCGTTCAACCATCGCCCAATACCAGGTTAGCCATACCGTTCCTAGAGAACCCGCGATGGTTAAAACGGTTGCCACAATGAGTTGGACTGTCCAACTAATTGCAACAAACTGAGCCGTAAAAAACAAAAGAGCACAAATAAATCCCCAAATGAGAAATACTTGATCAATTCGTGTATAAAACCGTGAGAACAGGGTGAACTGGTTAATCTCCCAGTGAATGGTTAATAACCCTTGTAAATCTTGTATATCTAAATTGCGCTGTTTGCGGCGAAGAATCGGTTGAACAAAATTAGAAGCTGTCATTGAGTTAATTTAAATTTTGTTAAGAATCTTAACATTTTATTGCATATTTCTCATACTCTCTTTTTAAGGATTAACAAGAGAATTTTGACTTAATCGGCCTTAATGCTGGATTGCGATAAATATAAGGATGTGATTAATTTCTCACCCACGATCAAGGGAGTAAGTATTCTCTTTAGTTGATTTATTAGCGTTTTCTGCAAATTTCTGTCGCAAAAATTACTTTAAGCAAAGCTTTGATTGACCAATATTTTGCCTCCTCTCTTCTGCCTCCTGCCTTCTGCCCTCTTTTAACGTGAATTCGATAGCCCGATTTTGCGTGCGCGTCGCGCACGCAAAATCGGGCTTTTAGGGTTGTTGCGCGTCGCGCAACAACCCTAAAAGCCCATTGGTCGAATTCACGTTCCTTTAAGCAGTAGCCTAGAAATAGAGATTTAACGCACTACATGACAACACAACACGACACGATTAAACTCGATCAGTTTTTGAAGCTGGTTGGAGCCGTTGATACAGGTGGGCAGGCGAAGCTCCTGATCCAATCAGGCGAAGTGGAGGTAAATGGGCAGGTCGAAACCCGACGCGGACGCAAGTTAACAGCGGGCGATCGCGTCTTCGTGATGGGGGAAACGTTTGAAGTGGAAATATCGAGTTAAGCAATAGCCCGATTTTGCATATCGCACATGCAAAAATGGGCTTTGGGAGCAGTTTCGCATCGCGGAATTGCTCCCAAAGCCCATTTGTCGAATTTACGTTAACGCACGAGTCTTAGATGCGGCCCGCTAGATGAGAAAGCTGCCTCAAGTTGACTAAATACATCGCCTGTTCTGAGGGGGATACCTTCACCCATCCCTTGCTATCAAGCTTGTCTAAAATCTTGGATGTCTCATCTACACCGATATCGGCGGCATCTGCCAGATCCTTGACGGGAATATTGAAAATTTCGGTACCGTGCTGCGTCTGCTGCCCATAGTTTTCACCCAGGAAAACCAGCGTATTCGCTAACTTGATCGCTGGAGCCTGATGGCGCGTCTGGAATCGGTAATTGGTCTGTCGCAGGCGTCTGACCATCAGTTGCAGCATTCGGTGGTGCAACTGGGAATCTTTGAATAGGGTTTGGATAAACCGTTGGGCGGAAATACTCAGCAGCTTGACGGCAGATAAAGCGACTACGTCCGTTGAGCGAGGGGATTCATCCAAGATTGCCATTTCGCCAAAGAAATCGCCCCGACCTAAAATAGCCAACGTGACAAAGTCTTCACCAACATGACGACGAACCTTGACCCATCCAGATTCAACAAAATAAACGGCGTTGCCCCAGGCATCCTCCATTAAGACAGCCCGGTCTGCCGGATATTCATGCTCAACAGCAATAGATAACAGCCATTCTAGGGTTTCGGGACTGGCTGATTGAAACAGAGGGAAAAGTTCACTAAAGACGGCAGTCTGCATGGAAGGGTGCTCAGGGTATGAGTTGAATAACTCCTGTGGTCAAATGCTTATAGCGTTCGCAGATAGATTGTGAACAGCGGGTATGTGGGCTTCGCCCCCAGCCAGGGGTTCCACCCCTGCACCCCGTTCAAATTCAGTTGAGAACGCTATATCTGTAAAGATCAAACATCAAGCCAGGGAAAACGTAAAGCAAGTAATGTAGACACCTACTGTCACCTAGACTATGTTACCCAGAAACGCCGGAAAACCTAGCAATTTCACAGATTCATCAACATCGGTAAACTCAAAATCTACCAATTAAATGCCCTCCAAGTAAATCAAATTGCTAAGAAATCTTTAGAATTTCCGTACATTTATTCTCGGTGCTGAGAGTCACGAAAACGTCTACCTTGGGTAACGGCCTGCTGCAAGCGCGATCGCAACGGCTCTACATAGCTAGGCCAGCCAATCAAAATGGGTTGATGATGGGCCAATGTTTTTGAGTCTAAAACATCGGGGGTAAACTGCAACGGTTCTCCATCCAAATCACAGCACACTAGTCCGGCGGCCTTGGCTAAGGCAACGGGGCCAGTTGTATCCCATAACTTAACGCGACCGTTGAAATACACATATAGTCCAGCGTGACCGCAGATTACCTGCATCACTTTCAACCCAAAACTGCCGACCGAACTGACTTGGATCTCTGGAATGAGTTGGGCGATCGCCTCACCAAAATTGCGCTGGTCTTTGTCACCCATAATGACAGGGCAAAAATCGGTGCTGGGTGGTGGCGGTTCTGTAGGGATAAGCGGTTCAGGAGCAGAATCTTCCTTGGTCTGAAACAATCCCCAATTAGGCCCACCAAAATAAAGCTGGTCAAAGGCGGGTGCATAAACCCATCCAGCTTTCGGTTGAGCCGCCTGTAGTAACCCGACCATCACCGCATAGTAGTCCCGGCCATGAATAAAATCATCGGTGCCGTCTATTGGATCGATAAACCACAGCTGCGAGTAGTTTTCGTGAAATGCGCCTCTAGATTGGACGTTCTCTTCCGTCACGATGCCATCCTGGGGAAACAAGGCCGCAAACCCAGCCGCAAGCTGTTCATCCAGCAATCGATCAACAGTGGTCACGTAATCTTCTATCCCCTTCTCAAAGACCTGGAATTGTCCAGAAGCCATGTGTTTAGCCTGCTGTCCCCAATGGCGAATCAGCCAGTTAATTTTATTGAGTTGGTCAGGAGATAGAGAGTTCATGGATAGTTAGTAGAGAATCATTATTCACTATAAAGCCCAAAACACTGCCTTCCCTGCATCGTAAGGAACGCATCCAACAACTATCGCAATAGTCAAGACAGAACCGCACTTATCATTAACGTGACTTCGATAGCCCGATTTTGCATGTGCGACGCGCACGCAAAATCGGGCTTTTGGGAGAGTGACGCGTCGCGCCACCCTCCCAAAAGCCCGCTCGTCGAATTCCTAAGAAAACGTGTTTTCTTTTTGTTTTCCCAAGGGGGTAGTAGTGCAGCGCACTACTACCCCCTTGGTGGAGACTCACGTATAGAAAACAAAAAACGGGCTAACCCGTGATGGATTAACCCGCCAATTTGGGAACGCTTAATAAAGCTACTTTTGAAGAACTAGCTTAACGTTAGCGTTTTGCAGGCCAGGACGCTTAACTTCAGCCAGTGTTTTGTTAACGGCGTACTTCTGATTGATGGAGTTAATCAACTCGGTTTGGTTGTGCTTCTTAGCAACGCCCCAAAGGTCAGCAACCAGGTCAAAGGAACCATCATTGTTGCGAGACCAGCCGAGGTCATACTCACCTTCGAGAACTGCAACGATGTCAGCACGAACCCGCTGACCGTTGTAGCCACGAACATCAGCCTCGGTCTTAACCGAGATACCCAGATCCCGCAGGGAAGCCTTCAGGATTTCAGCATCAGTGATCTTGGTACGCAGAGTGCTAAAGTGAGACATTTAGGATTTCCTCCTGTAGAGAAATTGAGAGAAACGACAACGTTTTGGATGTTAATAGTGCCGTCAAGCTTAGCCGTTGGAGGGCAAACAAGTACGGCGATTGGGTGAGACTGCTAGCTAATTGCTAGCCTTTCCTCCTGTTGGGAGCAGGAGAGAAAGCTTGTTAGAACTCCAGTCGCTGATATTCAGCAACCGAAGATGCAGCAGGTCGCGCGCGCTGCCTAGCCCAATCTCGTAGGGCTGTTACCTGCTCGCTCATCGTCTTCGAGAGAGGTAGTGTGGCCTTAATTGCAGCGATGATATCCAGTTGAGTGAATTCTCGATCCTGGGCAAACGCTTCATACATTGCGGCAACTAAAGCTTGTTCAATCTCTGCACCAGAGAAGCCATCACACACATTGACCAACTGATCCAGGTCAAAGCGGGCAATCTCTCGACGACGTTTAGAAAGGTGAATTTTGAAGATTTCTTTGCGCTCTTCGGCGTTGGGTAAGTCAACAAAGAAAAGTTCATCAAAGCGTCCTTTGCGGAGAAACTCTCCGGGGAGGCGTTCTACTCGGTTTGCTGTAGCCATGACGAATACAGGAGACGTTTTTTCCTGCATCCAGGTTAGGAAGGAACCAAAGATTCGGCTTGAGGTTCCACCATCAGAGTCAGCTGAACCCGTACTTCCGGCAAACGCTTTATCAATCTCATCGATAAATAGGATGGCTGGGGAGATGGATTCTGCGGTCTTGAGGGCATTGCGGAGGTTCGCTTCAGAACGACCGACCATCGAGCCATCATAGACGCGACCCATATCAAGTCGCAGTAGCGGTAAACCCCAAAGGCGAGATGTGGTTTTTGCAATCAGTGACTTCCCGCATCCAGGAACACCCAGAATGAGCATCCCTTTGGGCTGAGGCAATCCATACTCGCGAGCACGTTCGGTAAAAGCATTGGAACGTTGGCGCAACCAGTGCTTCAGTTCTTCTAAACCACCGACCGAATCAAGCGTTTCATCTTCTTCAATGTACTCTAGAATTCCATTGCGGCGGATGAGCTGTTTTTTCTCAGAAAGCACTACGCCAACCTCAGCCTCGGTTAAGCGTCCTGCTGTTACCTGGGCTTTGCGATAGACTTTTTCAGCCTCATCGCGGGTCAAACCCAAGGCGGCTTTCAAAAGTTTCTCACGCGTTTCAGTTGTGATTCGACGAGTGGTGCGCAGTTGCTCTAGCTGCTGAGTCAACACCTGGTTTAACTCGGTCATATCCGGCAACGGATAGTCGAGAACGGCGACCTCTTTTTCCAGTTCAATTGGAATGTTGTGAACCGGAGACATGAGGATAATGGTTTTCTGAGTCTCTTTGAATCCTGCGATCGCATCTCTGAGCCAGCGGGTAACTGCTGGGGAATCAATAAAGGGGTGCAGATCTTTGAAGACAAACAGACCAGGCTCGCGTTGACGAATGACCCACTCGATCGCGGCTTCTGGAGAGACGGTATTGTGTTGGGTAATATTGCGGGGTTGCCCATATTCCACAATGCCGTGGGTTACAGTCCAGATGAAGACCCGACGTTGAGGTTTCATCTGGGCGATCGTAGAAATCGTCTGCTCTGCCCGTTCTTCCTCAGAAGTGACAAGGTAGATGAGAGGATATTGAGCTTGAACTAAAATACTGAGCTCTTCTTTCATGATCATCGACCTAATAGGGACGGAGCAGAGATTATTGTTAGGTTAATACTTCCAACCTTAATTAGAGATTGGCAAAACATAATCAACTGTGAGATATAGAAATCTGCAAATCGCAGATTGTCTAAACGGTGACTAACATAGAGGGACTAATTCTTGCTCTCCATGCTGATCGGGGCTAGAAGATGCACTTTGAACTTTAACCATAGGCAGCTCTTCATCCGCTAGAACTCCTGGCTGAGCACCAAGGGAGATGAGATCAGCATCTCGCAGCACGAGGGCACTATCGCATTCTGGGCAATTGTAGATTTGATGAGTGCGTCCGTGAGACATTTCTACCTCATCTACTACCTCCGGATGTGTTAGATAGAAAACAATTGCTCGTTCTGCGATCGCAGACATAGCCTCTGATTCTACTGCCGCACGAATTTTAAGTTGGCGGTGAAGTTCTGGAGGGAGATATAAGGTGACCTTGTTCTTATCTTGCATATAACGACTACATGGTTAATACCCGGGTATGTTTGTCAGAATAGTTTCCCCAAACAAAGCTGTCAAGACGGTAAGACGCTTTGACGTCAATATTGTTACGCTTCTTCACAATTGAGCAATATGCCTGTGTCTTAAGGCTGACCAAGCGTTGCGAGTTGGGCTGAGTTTTCTGTCTCAAGGCATAGCTCGTGCGAAGGTGATCGGCATCACAACTAAAGCGGCTAGTCGTCACTTGACGAAGCTGGAGACGTCACAAGTTTGCAGCAGGCAAGTCACAACTCGGTGGAGTGTTCTATCACTACCCCGATTCCAGAAGCAACCGATACTAGAGTTCCTATCCCGTAAAAATACTGGGAATTCGGTCAGGGTGTACGTGATTAGTCTTGCTACGAACTCGTTAAGCCCCTTTTCAACTCAGGAGAATTCCCGATGCGCGATCGCAATGCTCAGGATCAACCACACCCATCGTCTCGTTCTTTTATGGATGAAGTCGTGGTTTTTCCAGATGGTTCGGTCATGTGGACGACGGATGCCAGCGAGCAGGTTCCTGAAGTAACAACCGATGTTCTATCTGTAGACTCACGATCCGTTGAGGCAGCTTCAGATGAGGCATTATTCACCATTGATCGGCGCTATGACGTGGTTTATTACCAACAGCCCGCTAGAAATAGCATTTGGGAACGGATAACCTGTGGGTGTTTGGGAGCGGCGATCGCCATTGGTGTGCTGGTGCCGTTGGTGCTATATCCGGCGGCTTCATGTGGGCAAACCGAGATTGGCGACCGATTATAGGAGATCAGGTTATAGGAGATCAGGGCGATCGCCAGTTTATAGAATTCACCATGCGCTTTTTTAGACTTCCCCCATCTGATTTGAATCGAGATCCCTCGCGTCGAACCGCAACTGATTCATCCCAACTCAGTCGTCAAACCCGATTTTGGGCCATGATGGCCAACACGCCTCGACTGCTGCGGCTCGTTTGGGATGCGGCTCCAGTCTGGTTTTTACTCACTCTGTCTGTAACGCTGACCGGAGCCTTAATTCCAGTCGCCCAACTGTACGTCAACAAATTAATTGTGGATCACGTTGTTTCGTCTCTAGGACAGCCCGTGATCCACTGGCAAATTCTGTTTAGCTTGATTGGTCTGGGTTTAGGGCTTAACCTGGCCCAGAGTGCTGTGAATCAAGCCAGCCTTTATGTCTCTCAAGTACTTAATGATCAATTCACGCTGTATGCCAACGATGTATTGCTACAACAGGCGGTGCGTTTGGATCTGGCTCATTATGAATTGCCTGAATTCTACGACACGCTAAGTCGTGCTCAAAGTAGCGGTAGTGCGTATCCGGTTAGAGTGTTGGGTTCATTAACGACCGTTGCAGGACAGGGAGTGACGTTTATTGGATTGCTTACCCTGTTGCTCAGTTTCAATCCCATTATTCTGCTGCTATTGATGCTGACCTCGCTGCCTGCCTTTTGGGTGGGTGTGAAGTTCTCCGGCAGACGGTTTTGGATGCTGCGTCATCAAACTCAGAGCGGACGGTTAGCAGATTATTTTCAGAAGGTGTTGCTGAATCAAGATTTTGTGAAAGAGGTGCGATTGTTTGACCTCAGCCATCACCTACTCAGTCAGTGGCGCAACATTCGTCATCAGTTTAATCGGGAATCTAATGGGTTAGCTGCACAGCAAGCCTCTGTACGGTTTGTAGCAGGCTTGATTTCCAGTCTCAGTTTCTATAGCGCGTATGCCTGGGTAATTGTGCAAACGGTGCGAAGCGTGGTCAGCGTGGGCGATATGACGATGTATACCGGAGCGTTTCAGCAGGCGCAGACGGCGATGCAAAACATTTTGTCTAACCTGGCGTCGATGTACGAATATAACCTGTATGTCTCTCAGTACTTCGAATTTCTCAGCTTAAACCCATCCGTGATCAGCCCGGCTTATCCCAGATCATTTCCTCATCCGATTCAGACAGGGCTGGCATTACGCAATGTCACCTTTACCTATCCCGGTGCGCCAGAGCCGACCTTGCGAGAGCTGACGCTGACGGTTAAGCCCGGTGAAAGTATTGCTCTGGTCGGTTCTAATGGAGCCGGAAAGACAACACTGCTGAAGCTATTAACGCGGTTTTACGACATTGATTCTGGCGAAATCACCGTTGATGGAATTCCTTTACCTGAATTCGATTTGTCGGATTTGCGGCGCAATGTTGGTGTGGTATTTCAAGACTTTGCCCGCTATAACCTGAGCGTTCAGGAAAATATTGGGTTTGGTGATATTCGTGAATGGAATAATTTATCGCGAATTGAGCAAGCTGCCTCTGACGCTGGTGCGACTGAAGTAATTGCTAAATTAGAACAGGGCTATAACACCATTCTGGGTAAAACGTTTGCTGAGAGTACAGAGCTGTCTGGCGGGCAGTGGCAGAAGATTGGTCTATCGCGGGCCTTTATGACCCCAGCTCAAATCTTGATTCTGGATGAACCGACGGCTGCGCTGGATGCGATCGCCGAATATGATCTCTTTCAACGCTTCCGCCAGTTAACCGAAGGGAAAATGACGTTTCTGGTCAGCCACCGATTTTCGACTGTCCGTATGGCCGATCGCATTGTGGTGTTAGAGCATGGCCGTATTGTCGAGATCGGCAGTCATAGTGAATTAATGGCGCAGGGAGGGTTGTATGAGCGCATGTTCAACCTGCAAGCTTCTAGCTACGCTAATTAACCTGAATTCAATAGCGCCATTTTAGCCGTGCGGTGCGCGGTTGAAATGGCGTAAAAACCTGCTCCGCACATCGCACAAACCAAAAATTTTACGCATTTGTCAAATTCACGTCCAATTAACGTAAATCCTATAGCTTACGTGAATGCAATAAAAGGGCTTTGGGGAGAATTGTGCGTCGCGCAACCCTCCCCAAAGCCCAATTTTGTGTGCGCGTCGCGCACACAAAATTGGGCTATCGAATTCACGTTATGTAGAAATTGAAAGATTAGTGGGAATGAGGTGCAGGGGCTTACCCCTGGCTGGGGATAAAGTCTACACACACTTTTCCTAACTGTCTAAACGATCGCTATAGTCTGGTGTTCATGCACGTTATGCAAACAACATCGTGCTCTAAAGAAGGTTGCAAACTGTTGCAAAATAGATTTACCAATAGGATTACTTAGATAATAGAAATGTACTGATAAAGGAATATTGCTTTTACATAAAGGCTACAGGCTTTAATTTAAACTTTTTAAACTTAAACTGTGCACTACTTATTCACTTCATGTGGTGCTCAGTAGTTACGTTAAACTCATTTTTTGCTTGCTTAGACATACACAACTTCTTTGTTGATTGTGTGTTGGTTTTTTGTTGCGATCGCACAAATTATTCTCTTCGTACTCCGTTCAGTAATTGCTTTTTTGATTCGTGTTTACTCCTGGCCAAGTTAGGAAGAGTGGATTATGACGACTGCACAACAACTCAATGGTGATAACTATCCAGGTTCTGTGATTTATGGCACCCACAAAGCGGATGACTTGATTGGAGAATGGGCTGGAGAACCCACATCCGTAGGAATTATTAACCTCTCAATTTACACCTACGGAGGCAGTGACAGCGTTACTGGCAAAGCGATCGAACTTCAGGGGCCCGGATTTGGCAGTGTTGATGGCATTAGCACGTCAACCATTGACACGGGAAGTGGCAAAGATTCCATTACAGCGATCGCCGTTAACAGAGGCAATGGGGATGATAGCTCTAGCTACGCCAGCAGTCATGGGGTTGAATTCTCAACGTTAAATACGGATGATGGGGACGACACGATTGTTGTTACGGTAGACGTAACCGATGCCAACGAACATCACCACACGGGCAACAGCTACTTTTATGGCGGTAATGCTACCAGCTATAGCTACGGGTTGGTTAGCTCTGCAACCATCCATGCAGGAGAGGGGAAAGATTCAATCATCATTAATGCTAAAAGGGCGAGCACTGGGCGATATTCCTCTATCTGCGAGGGGCATGATGAAAATTCAGGTGGCTATGTGTCAGCAGATGGAGCAGGGGTAGAGTCTTCAATAATTGATGGTGATGCGGGGGATGACACCATTACCATCAGCGGCAGCGGAACGGGAGAGGGCCACTTTTCCCAGGTCGTGACCCATGTTAATGACAAAGATAAGTCCACTATTGACGTTTACGGCAGTGGTGGGGACGGCAATGGAAGCGATTCTGGAATTGTTCACTCGATTGTAAATGGTGGTGATGGCAAAGACAAAATTACCATCACCAGTAATGGCACAGGGATTGGTCGCTTTGACCAGTCTGTAACGGGCAAGTCGGGCAGAATCTCCGGTTCCGGTGGTAGTGGCACTGGTAATAGCAATGGAGTTGCCCACGGTTCGACCGTGAGTGGTGGTAAAGGAGACGACACCATTACCATCAGCGCGACTGGCACTGGAATCGGCCATCTCTCTCAAGTGATTGGCAAACTCAGTGGCGAAACCGATGGCGGTTACGGACAGGGGTATGGCTATGGAGTCATCTTTTCAGTCATCTCGGCTGGTGAGGGAAACGACAGTGTAACCATTACTGGAAAAGGCACTGGGCTTTCCGAAGGGTTAGGCTATGGTGTAGCCAGTTCAACGGTTCTTGGTGATAAGGGAAATGACGCGATTAACATCACAGGCTTTGGCTCTAGTTTGGGTGTGGGGGTCGCTGATTCGACGGTAGATGGTGGCCTTGGACAGGACACGATTATTGCTGGTGGCAGTCACTTCGGAATTCAGCGGGCTAAGATTCGGAGTGGTGCAGATAACGACGTAATTAACGTTGGCCGAGGTGAAGGTGTGGTGGATGGTGGCCCTGGAAGCGATCGCCTCGTCATCGGTTATTTTGCTAAAGCCATCAAGCCGCTTGATATTAGCGTCGAACGTGATGCTGCGACTGGAGGTCTGGTCATCAGTGGTCAAGTCGATAACTTGGGCAATGCTTCACTCTGGAGACAAACAATTATCAATACCGAGCAGTTTCAGGTCGGAAGTCAGATTTTTACTGCAGCACAGTTCCTCAAAGCTTACGGAGCCTAATCAGGCTTAAGTGGGCACACTAGAAGCAAAGGTGACTTGAGTCAGCCCGATTAGACATAACCCCAAGGGCGTTATGACGCTACCTCGTTGGAGGGCACCACTCAACCCTTTGAATCATCATAAACTCGTGGTATGAGTAACCCGATCGTTAAAAAACTGGCACTTCAGAAGATTACGGGAATCGATAACTTGCTGGAGCGATTGCCACCAGAGGCCAGGGGATGGTTTGAGAGCCTTCCCTGGAATCAGCGACGTTATGTGCTTTCCCTGTGTCATCTCATGTGTGCGGCTCCACCCGAGATTCAGGCTGAGTTCCTGGATGATTACACCGCAGATGGTCTGGTGTCGCGTAAGCTTGAAGATCGGGATACCAGGCAGCGCGTTTCTCAACACCTGAGAGATTTTAATCTCACAACAGAGCTGACGGAAGGTGTGTTGCGCAGCTATATTCGACAGTTCTACATTCATTCTGCCCAGGATTCTCGCAGACAGCCTGATCTCTACCTCGAATCAGCTCTTAAGCTGGTGTTCAGCACTGAAGAACGTAACAATGTATTCAACTACATCCTGGGCTTTGAACTCTTAAAAATGATGTTTCAAATGAGTTGGCTACAGCATGAGCGGCTGTATCGACTACAGCGAAACCAGGAAGAATTTATCACGCTCTATATCAAACCAATTCAACATGCCCATCGAGTGAATGGGATTATTGTGCCCCGAGATGAAGGTGTGTTTTTTGCGAAGCGAAATTACTTTGTTCAGGAGCCGGAGATTTCTGAGAAGAAGTTAATCGAGCTAGTCATGGCGACTTTCACAACAGATATCACCAGCAATTTTGGGTTTTCAATTATTCGGCATCCTCATTCCATGCTCTTCGATCGCGACTATATTTTTCATCCTGAACAGGATCTGATTTTTCCCGGTTAACGTGACGTGAATTCGATAGCGCCATTTCAGCCGCGCGTCGTGCGGCTGAAATGGCGCAAAAACGTTAACGTGATGTGACGAATGGGTTTTGTGAGAGTTGCGCATCGCGCAACTCTCACAAAACCCAATTTTGCGTGCGCGTCACGCACGCAAAATTGGGCTATTGAATTCATGTCCGGTTAACGTGATTTGGCCGATGAGTTTGGGGTAATTTATTGAAACACATTCCAACCCCGGTCATTTTCTATGGCTAAAGTTTTTGAACAGATTACGGATGATCTGCAACAGTTTATTACAAAGCAGCATATTTACTTTGTCGCGACTGCACCCTTAAGTGCTGGAGGACACGTCAATCTTTCTCCCAAAGGATTGGATAGTTTTCGGATTTTGTCTCCCAATCGAGTTGCGTATCTGGATTTGACGGGTAGTGGGAATGAAACTTCGGCTCACTTGCAGGAAAATGGCCGAATTACGTTCATGTTTTGTGCCTTTCAAGGGCCGCCTGTGATTTTGCGTTTATATGGCAGAGGACAGGTTGTGCTACCGGGCGCGTCAGAATGGGAGTCACTGTATTCGCTGTTTCCAAGCATTCCTGGCGTCCGGCAAATTATCACAGCGGAGATTGATCGAGTGCAAACATCGTGTGGAACTGGCGTTCCGCTGTACGAGTATGAGGGCGATCGCGATGCCATTGTGCAGTGGGCCAACAAAAAGGGAGAGGATGGCCTACTAGACTATTGGCAGCAAAAGAATAGAGTAAGCATTGACGGTTTACCCACACCCTTAGCCGCACAGATTTAAGCTAGGCGGCTACTTTTTCCATCGCGTCGCTATATTGCCCCGACGCGGCTGCACTGTTGAGCTGAGCGCGATGATGGAGCGCTTTTTGAGCGGCTGAAACGTTTGCATCTTGTCCTGCCCAGGTTTGCATCGCGGCCTGCTGAAGGGCGCGACCATACGAGAAAGTCAGTTTCCAGGGCAGTTGATCCTTGAAGAGAGCATTCATCGCGTTCAAATGAGCCGTTGCCATTTCGTCACTCTGGCCACCCGACAGGAAGGCACATCCCGGTACAGAAGCCGGAACTGTATCCAGTAAGCACTTGACCGTTGCTCTGGCCACCGCTTCCACACTGGCCTTCTCTGAGCTGTCTTCACCGGGAATCACCATACTCGGTTTCAGGATCATCTGATCTAACTCAATTCCCTGACGGTATAGCTCGTAGAATACGGTCTTCAAGACCTCTTGGTGCACCGCATAGCTACGTTCTAGCGTATGGTCGCCATCCATCAATACTTCGGGTTCAACAATCGGAACCAATCCACCTTCCTGACAGAGGGCGGCATAGCGAGCCAGAGCGTGAGCATTCACCTCAATGCAGCGACGAGACGGAATGCGATCGCCAATCGTGATCACGGCCCGCCATTTGGCAAATCGTGCCCCCAGTTTGTAATACTCCGTGATGCGATCGCGCAGCCCATCCAACCCTTCAGTGACCAGTTCACCGGGCGATTTTGCTAGAGGTTTTGCACCTGCATCCAGTTTGATACCGGGGATAATACCCGCATTTTGCAACACGTTGGTGAAGGGTGTACCGTCTTTTGTGGACTGATGAATGGTTTCATCAAACAGAATGACGCCACTAAAAAATTCACCAATGCCTGGAGTGGTAAACAACATTTCCCGATAAGCACGACGGGCTTCCTCAGTCGTGGGAATCCCTAATTTTTGAAACCGTTTATTGGCTGTGCCATAACTTTCATCGGCAGCCAAGATCCCTTTACCACCCGCACCCATCGCCCTTGCAGTGGCTTTAAGTTCGTCTGCGTACATTGCTGAAACGCCTCCCTGACGTTATTCACGATCATCGAAAGATTCTTCCGGCGTCTAGCTTCATTCTATATATCGAGTCTGAGCGTGTGTTGTGCCCAATGGCAGAGAAGGCAATGAGAAAGTCAGGGATTTGTCAGATGTAGCTGTCATCATCAGCAATTTTCATTAGGTTACAACCCAGCTATTGATTTCACGACTAGATTTGATTGCCTGACGAGCTGTCGTTCCGTTGACCCTGCTGTTGTTCTGATTCCTGGGGTGAGTTTGGAGGTGGGCTAAATTCAACGGATGTTAAGTCAGCCGGATCAACGTCCAGGCTTTCGGCGAGTTGGGTCGGGGTCAGGAAGCGCACTAAGCGTAGGGGCAAAATGTTTTGGCTTAGCTCTCTGGCGTATGCTGCACCTAGATACTTGCGATATGACGGTTTGCCTGCAACATAGGTTTGAAAGAAGGCAACACTCATGGCGTTGAGATAGCGTCGGGCCAGTGCGCGATCGGGGCCAACCACCTCAACAGGTAGGTCTACAACGGTGTCATTCCGAGATGCTTCCCCCAGCGTCGAAAAGTGGGTGGCTCCTCGCATCAGTACTAGATATTTATTGGGTGTGTTGAGCCAGGTAAACGGCCAGATTTGTTCTAATAAGGCTGGTGCAACGGTATCGGCGTTGCCGCTAATTACCATAACGGGAACGTCAATTTTGCTATAGCCCTCCTGCCCTAAAACGCTGCTGCCGATGGGATTGATGGCAATGACGGCCTTTACTCGGCTATCGTGCAGATCAGCAGATGGCTGTCGTAACCCACGTGCCCGACACTGCAACAGCAGCGAGAGGTTGAATGAATCGTTTTTGCAATCCTGGTCAAGCTGAGGGAAGTTGATGTTGGCTCCGGCCAGGGTCAGAGCGGTGTAGCCCCCAAACGATTGCCCGACGACGCCAACGTTTTGTAGATTGAGCTTGCCGCGAAATCGGGGATCGGAGTGGGATAGAGTTTCCAGGTCATCCAGCAAGAATTTAATGTCGAGCGGGCGATTGACGAACTCATCGGGGTCGGTCACTTCATTGGCGCGTCCGTCAATCAGGGCTTGCAGCTGATCCGAATTGCTGCCGGGATGTTCGGGAACGGCAACGGCAAATCCGTAAGACGCGAGATGAGCCGCCAAATAGGCATAGGTTGAGCGACCGGAGCCGAGTCCATGCGAAATGACAATGACGGGAGCGGCGGAAACCGGGTCACTTCCGGTTAGCGCTTTCGGTAAATAGATATCGGCATCAAAGGTGCGACCGCGACTTTCGTCATTCAGCGTGATGGTTTCTTTATCCCAGGTGTAGTCTCCAGTGAGATATAGATCCTGGAAGTCAGTAAAGGTTTGGTTTGGGTCTTCAGCCGCTTCGATCGCTGATTGTCGTTCTACAGTGGCGATCGCCCCATTCGATTGGTTAATCAGCCGTTCTACCTGCTGCACCAGCCGCAGGGTTTGCTCAACGTCAACGCGAACGCCATAGCTGGGAAAGCGCCGCAGCACATTCAAGGGGGTGAGTCCTTGCGGATCGGTAGAGGCCAGGATCAGCGCAGACCGAATTGCATACAGTCCAGATTGCCGAGTTTCGGTTTGTACGACTGTTCCAATTCGCCGCAGCAGCGTTTCGCCCTGCTCGGTATAAAGGAACTGCGAAACGGCGATGGGACTGATTTCCGCACGACTGAGCAACACAGTGCGGATCTCATTTAGCTGTTCGGGTGTGGCAAGTTCGGCATAGGCGGCCAAGTCCTTTTTGACCTCACCTGTGCGGGCATAGACTTCCAGCGAATCGACTGAAATGGAACGTTCTAGAATGCCGTAAGACACATAAATTCGCTCGGCGGCATGGGCCGGAACGGCGGCAAAGGTAGCGGGAATTAGACTCAGCCCCAAAGCCAGTTTCGGCCAGAGCCGTTTGGAAAACTGGGTAGGCGATCGCCCCCACAACCCAGAGCGCTGAGAGCGCTGTTGGTCTTGCCCAGACAACCGATTGATCCGTCGTGAAGAACTGCCCTGCTGGAATGAGGCGCGTTTGAAACAGTATGGGGTCAAATTGAAGACATTCATACGAGAAAAACCAGCAGGATGGTTATTAGAACTTGGCAACCGTCGAGACGGCTAGGATGAGGGTGTGTGGAGGCTGCGTCCCCAAGCTAGGGATTCCACCCCTACACCCCGTCCTAACTAATCCTTCGATTGCGATACACGCAACTGAAACGAATTCTGCTCCTCACCCTCTGGACCGTCGATGAAATCTGGTTTGGTAAATGGTGGTTAGCGTTTCTGGCCAACCCTTCATGCCACCCACCTATTCCTCTTCTACAGTCTCCAACAATTTCAGCAAATCCGCTTCAGACAATTGGGTGATGCCCAATGCGATCGCTTTTTCCAGTTTCGAACCCGCATCTTCCCCCACCACTACATAATTCGTTTTCTTACTGACAGAATCCGTAACTTTGCCACCCGCTTTTTGAATTAACGCTTTCGCTTCATCTCGCTTGAGCGTGGGTAAGGTTCCGGTGACGACAAAGGTTTTGCCAGCCAGCGCGGAGGAGGTGGGTGCCGCTTCAGCCGCATCACCCACAAGCTGCACCCCTGCCGTTCGCAATCGTTCAATCAACGTTTGGTTGGCTTCTAGTCGAAACCATTGATGCACCGAGCGGGCAATCTCTTCGCCAATTCCGTAAACCGAGGCGATCGCGTCTGGTTCGGCAGCAGCCAGTTGGTCTACAGTTGGAAAGGCGCGTGTGAGCACCTGAGCATTTACACTGCCGACATGCCGAATGCCCAGTCCGTAAAGCACCCGTGACCA
>DATNPS010000485.1:0-6175 GCA_036703095.1 Crinalium sp.
ACTCAAAATCGATCGCCCAATCCGGCGTTAGTGGTGGTGGCTAAAGATACGGCGTCTGATACGCTGACTGATATTGATCAGGCGTGGGTCGCAAATATCAATCAGGGCAAGTTTCAGGAGATTCCAGCCCGCAATATTACCTGCCGAAATTCGGGTTGGGGGCTGTAGTCATACCTTTCTCCAAACGTGAATTCGATAGCGCCATTTCAACCGCCCGTCGGGCGGCTGAAATGGTGCAAATGGATGTCCCGCCCGACGCGCAGGACATTCATTTGCGCATGGGTTGAATTCGCGTTTTTCCAAAGGTGGGCGACCCATCAATGATCTGGTAGAGTCGTTTCGCGAAATGCCCCACCCCAACTGTCGTCCTATGTTGGCAAATCGTTATTCTCATCAAAGGAATCTTGCAGAATGCGTAGGCGAATGGTGCGCGAAAAGCCGTCACCAGACGGATCACCCAGGTTTAGCTCCAGAGTTTCGGTCGAGAGGCAGTTGAGATAGGCCAGCAGCGATCGCAAGTTGGGAGTACTTGCGCCGCTATCGAGATACACCCGTTCGGCCAGATTGGTCAGCCGCTTCCAGGTGGTATATAGCTTGGCGATCGTTTGCTCTAATTGAGCCGCTTGATTGACCAGGTCGGCTGTCGCACTGAGACAGCCGATGCGTAGGGCTTCTTCGAGCGCTTGTTCGAGATCCAGCGATTCCTGATTCAATGCTTGCACCTGGGCCGCTGCACTCAGGTACTTCGCCAGATAGCGAGCTTCGGCGGTGACTTGCTTGAGCGTATCGACGTCCGGTGTTTCGGCTACCTCATCACGCAAAAATTCCTGATGCGATTCCGGCAGTTTTTCCATCTCGCGCACCAGGGGAGCCAGATAGCGCGTGGGAATGGTGTTATTTGCCGCTTTTTCCTTGATCTCAATCGGCAGCAGGTCTGACGACATGGCCGTCCATTCATCGGAGAGCTGGCGCACCTCACGACGGGTAATGCGATCGCCCTTATGCACCGCATCGCTAATCATCTGCTGCACTTCAGGAGCCGCCTGTGCCGTCTCGATAAAGGCCCGCTTGCTAAACTGGTTGACCTCATCAGCTTCTAATACACCGCTTTCCAGCAGCGTGTCGGCACTGTTGGCCAAATCAATCAGCGCATATGCCTGACTTTTGCTAATCTCCCGGTTCTTGAGCCAGTTCAGAAAACCGATTCCGCGACCGTCACCTCGCCGCTTTTCGCGCTCTCGCACGGCTCGTAAGATGCGACCTCGCCAAATGTCAGTTTGCAGATCAAAGCGATCGCACACCTGCCATGCCGTTTCGATCTGCTGCTCAAATTCGTGATCAGAAATCCGCTCGTCTTCTGGGTCAGGAAGCTGGAAACTAAGCTCCACGCCACTATCTAAACCATTAGGACTCAAATCTTGAGTAAACTGTGGTGCTTGAACCATCGAACCCTTCAGACATCAGCCGGATCATTATGACAGGTTTTTAAAGAATCTGGAGGGGCAGCTAATGTTGCTCAGCAGTTTAAACCGATTGTGGGCTTGGCGCGCCCGTCGGGCGCACTAAACCTGCCATCGATGGCATCATGAGAACTACTGAGTTTTGCCTGTGCATCCATCTGAATTTTTATTTGAAATCAAAAAAAACTTCCATTTTGTGATGTAACTACCCTTACGCTCTGAATAGGCCCTTAAGATTGGATGTAAAGGCAATATACTTAGAGTTCTCGAAATTTGTGATGGCGGAAAGGAGCGGCATGAGCGAAAAGAATGAAATGCAGGGGGAGCGATCGCCAGGTCGATTAGCATCCCAACCCGATTTGATGGCGATCGCCACCGCCGTTCACCAATCCGTAGAGCAGCGACAGGGCGATAGTTTGGCCCTGCTGGCCCTGTTGCGGCTGTTAGAATCACTGCACAAAGAAATTCAGGAAGGCATCTTTCAGGATCGTCTACCCACCAACCGTCAGGGACTATATGCCCTGTTGAGAGATATGGAAGCCCAAGGGGGATGGCCTTACATTCCCCGTATGAAGCTACAGGCGATCATGACGCGGATGCTGCCTGAGCTATTAGAGAATGGCGACTCATCAGAACATGAGAACTCGTTGAATCGGTAGAATTAGAAAAGGTCTGTTAAGCAGTAAAGCCCATGATTCCTACCGTTATTGAACAGTCTGGTCGCGGCGAACGCGCATTTGATATTTACTCGCGATTGCTGCGCGAGCGGATTGTCTTTTTAGGACAACCGATCGATAGCGACGTCGCCAACTTGGTCGTGGCCCAAATGCTGTTTCTGGAGGCAGAAGACCCCGAAAAGGACATTTATTTGTACGTCAATTCTCCGGGTGGTTCGGTGTCAGCAGGACTCGGCATTTTTGACACCATGAATCACATTCGTCCAGAAGTATGCACCATCTGCGTTGGCCTAGCTGCCAGCATGGGAGCGTTCCTTCTGGCCGCAGGTGCTCAAGGGAAGCGGATGAGCTTGCCTCACTCGCGTATCATGATTCACCAACCGCTGGGTGGCGCTCAAGGACAGGCCGCTGATATTGAAATCCAGGCTAAAGAGATTCTGTACTTAAAACAACAGCTCAATGAAGCGCTGGCCCGAAATACCAAACAGCCACTAGAACGGATTGAGCGCGACACCGAGCGCGATTTCTTTATGTCTGCTGCGGAAGCGATGGAATATGGTCTGATTGACCAGGTGATCGATCGTCATGCTGTTGGCGGTCGTCCAGCCGTCGTCAAGAGCTAAAGCTCGTTCCAGTAATACTAACCAGTAATACTAAAGAGGGCTGCCCCCCAGGGATAGCCCTCTTTCTCGTTCTTACTCGTTTCCAAACTTTGCCTGAAAATGCCATTGTGGAGGCTCTGCCTCCTTGCCCCATCGCTGAAGGCAGAGCCTCCAGAGTCACATGACTGGCTGAAAGCGAGCAACGAGAATGGCAACAGCTATAGATTATGGTGCTGGTTGCGCTTCCAGATAGCTCAGAAAATCGTATAGCTCGACTTCATCCAGTTCCTGGCGCGATCGCTTGCCGTAAGTCCGTTTTAGGTGCTCTCGGCCTTGCGTTCGGCTCCAGCCCAGTCGTGCCAGTTCCACATCGGTTTGGGCGATCACGTCAGATAGATCAACCGACGGTTTGGCAGGCATCTCCTGAATGGGGGGAGGTTCGGGCTTCAGTCGGGGTTTCCCATTGCGGGGAGCAGGTGCCGTTGTAGGAGCGCTCTGGGCCAATGGTTCCTGTGGCCGCTCTGCGATGTCTAGCGAAAGGGTCGGTTCGATAGGTGGAGGCGTGAAGAGGTCAGGCTGGTCATCCTGGGTAAATGAACTGGTTGTGGCGCTTGGTGTTGCTGGATCGTCATCATCCACATTGATGTGGGAATACCAATCAGCGATGACCGTTTCGGGCATCGGTGCAGGAACAGGAGGAGACGTTCGCTCTAATGGCGGTTCTGGCAAGGGGGTGGGCAACGGGTCTGCGGGAGGTGGAAAATCTGGCAAGGTCGCAGTAGAGCCGGGCACTTGGGCCAGTTTTGACATTCCACCGGACGTATCGAGCGACAATCCCACGGCTGCAAGGCGATCGCTCAAACTTTGTCCCGACGATTGCCCCTGCGGTGTTCCTGGCGTCTGAGGAATCTCTGGCTGCGGCTGAGGAAGAGTTGAGGGCGCTACGGATACGGTCTGGGAAATCGACTGGGGAATCAGCGTCTCCAGTGCTCGAATTTTGGCCCGGTCTTCAGCCTGCTCAATATCCGCCGCTGCTGCCATCCCCGTTGCCAGCAGTACGCCCCCCACTTGAACGGTTGCCCGAACCACATATTGCCCCTGGTGAACTGTTAACAGCTCTGAGGTCAAACTCCCCATGGGGTAACGATTTTGCAGTTGAGCGACGAGATGCTGTAGAGAAGAAGAACTGGGTGACAATGTCTTTCCTTCCAAAATTTGTAATTATTGAGGGTAAGCTGAGGAAAGAGGGCAAGCTTAAACCAGCTTTCCTAATTCCTTCAAGTTTAAATCGAGCCAGACTGGAACCATTGCTGACCCGTTATTAAAGAACTGTTGATTAATGCTAGACCAACTGCTAGACCTTTCTCCCAATTTTGGAACAGATACGCTACTGCTGCTGCCCGTGCTGGTAGTGCTGGAAGCAGTGTTGTCGGCAGATAATGCGATCGCCCTGGCAGCTTTGACTCAGGGCATGACCGACAGCAAAATGCAGCGTCAGGCACTCAATTTGGGCTTAGTGGTTGCCTTTATTTTGCGGGTTACCCTGATTTTAACGGCAACCTGGGTGATCAAGTTTTGGCAGTTTGAGTTGCTGGGTGCGGCTTATCTGCTGTGGTTGGTGTTTCAGTACTTCACCTCGGATCAGGAAGATGGGCGTCACCACCACGCTCCTCATTTTACGTCTGTTTGGCAAGCCATTCCGCTGATTGCATTTACCGATTTAGCCTTTTCGCTGGATAGCGTCACGACGGCGATCGCTGTATCTCAAGAAACCTGGATCGTGCTGGCGGGTGGCACCATTGGCATCATTACCTTACGGCTAATGGCAGGGCTATTTATTCGCTGGCTCAAGGAATATGATCACCTCGAAGATGCCGGATATGTCACCGTTGCTCTGGTGGGATTGCGGCTACTGCTAAAGGTGATTCACGAGGATTTTGTTCCGCCAGAGTGGCTGATGGTAGCGGCGATCGCCGCTATCTTTACCTGGGGTTTCTCCAAACGCAGTGAACCTGAAATTGCAGCCGCCCCTGAATCTGTTCCCAACGATCTCGATACACCTGAAACGAGCCGCGAACCGCAGGAAGTCTCAGTAGATTAATCAAATCCCAAATTTTTAAGGGAAGCACGGCAAAGCCGTGCTTCCCTTAAAAATTTGGGGTTCTATTTAATTACTCATGCACCCACGGCATAATTGTCGGTGTCCATTCCACCAGTTCTTCGGGTTTGAACCAGAGGCCAATTTCGTATTCAGCCGTTTCGGGAGCGTCTGAACCGTGAATGATGTTGCGACCAATGTTGGCACCCAGATCGCCACGGATGGTGCCGGGTTCAGCATTGAGTGGGTTGGTTGCGCCAATCACTTTACGAGCAGAGGCAATCACGCCCTCGCCTTCCCAAACCATCGCAACGACCGGGCCAGAGGTAATGAAATTTACCAGGCTGGGGAAAAAAGACCGTTCCTTGTGAACGCCGTAATGTTGTTCTGCCAATTCTCGGCTCACATTCAAAAACTTGAGTCCGACCAGGGTAAAGCCTTTGGTTTCAAAGCGGCGAATGATTTCACCGACCAGGCCACGCTGCACACCATCGGGCTTAATTGCTAGAAATGTCCGTTCCACAGATTTCTGCTCCTAACTGGTTGTCTGAAATTACGTAAGCTGTTGCTACATCGATTAGAACATCGAAAGCCAAGGGGGGTGTGGGCATAGCCCCCAGCCAGAGGGTTCACCCCTGCACCCCGTCCTAATATAAATGGCTACGGTCATCAGTAAGGATCAGGGATTAATTAAAACCGGATTTTTAATTTTGGAAAGTGCGGCTCAGCCGCACTTTCCAAAATTCAGTTTCGGGTTTTATTAAATTCACGATCCTACGCTGGCTTTGACCTTTTCTATGCTCAGAAAAATGGGATCGTTTGTAAAGTGGGGCGATCGCATCCCTAGCAATTCTCGGTATGCCAATCGGTAGCCGTGCATCCCCAGACTGGATCTGCACCCAAACCTCTTGCTTTTCGATGCCTAAACGGATATGACGACAGCGATAGGAGTGCACGTCTGCCTTAACCCGAAGTTAACCAAAACCTTGCCTCTCAAGGAATACAGCCGTTTTCAAACTAAATAAGATAGACTGATCTCTTTGAGCCGTTGTTGTAGGAGGTGACGAGAAATGGGGGGGAAATCCACGGATATTCTCACTGACGTTAAAAAGCGGATTGCCGATGAGCAGCCCAACGGACAAACGCCTCCATCTGAAGCGACAAAGGCTGAAGTCACGAAGTCTGGAGCTATCAAGTCCGAAATGACCCGGTCGAAAGCCGCTAAGCCTGAAGCCCCGAAGTCTAAAAGCTGGACGATTGAGGATAGTGAGGAACTGTATCGGATTACATGATGGGGCGAGCCTTATTTCTCGATTAACGCGGCGGGGCATATTACCG
>DATNPS010000494.1:0-5904 GCA_036703095.1 Crinalium sp.
CGATCGCCCGATGTGCAAAGTCTGTTTACGATTGTTGGCTCTCGGTGGGGTGAACCGAATAAAGGGGTTTTGTATGTGAAACTGAAGGGCGATCGCGCTCATACGACGGCAGAGGTGCAGGAGCAGTTTCGTCAGCAGTTGCCTAAACTGGCGGGTGTCACGACCAGCATTGAAGATATCCAGTTTGTCGATACGGGAGGCGAAAAGCCCGTCAAGATCGTGCTGCAAGGCGATGACCTGAAAGCGCTGTATCGAACTGCCGCTGCTATTAAGACTCGCCTTCAAAGCATACCCGGCTTTGTGGATATTACCGCGACGAATGGGGTGACATCTGGAACGATTACTGAAATCGAACGGGCTGATGGTCAACGAGTGGCGTCTGTGACAGCGAATTTGACCCAGGCTCTTAGCGTTGGAGATGCGACCGATCAAGCGGTGGCGATCGCCCAATCCCTGTTACCCCCTGGCGTATCGATTGATTTGGGGGGAGATTCCGCCCGAATTGGTGAAATTTTGGGCAGTTTTGGCGTCACGCTGGGGCTGTCTGTCCTTTGCATCCTGCTGGTGCTGATTCTGCTGTTTCGCAGTTGGACTGATCCCCTGGTAATTGCCTTTTCACTGCCGCTTTCCCTAGCGGGGGCGATGCTGGCTCTGCTGGTGGCCCAGAGTGAATTCGGCATGATCTCCGTGATTGGCATTATTTTTCTGATGGGACTGACCAACAAAAATGCCATTTTGATTGTGGATTACATTAATCAACTGCGCCGTTCGGGAATGGCTCGCCGTAGTGCGATTCTGGAAGCTGGCCCGATTCGACTGCGGCCCATTCTGATGACCACAGCAGCTACTATTTTGGGAATGTTGCCGATCGCGCTGGGATTAGGGGCAGGGGCTGAGCTACGTGCTCCGATGGCGATTACTATCATTGGCGGTTTGGTCGCATCCACGCTGCTGAGCTTGATCGTGGTACCCGTAATTTATGACCTGCTGGATGATCTCAAGCATCTGGGCAAACAATCTAAACGATAATGGCTAACCGATGACGACAGTTTTTGTGACGGGTGGAACAGGATTTGTGGGTGCAAATCTGGTGCGTCTGCTGGTGCAGCAAGGCTATCAGGTGCGGGCATTGGTGCGGCCCAGCAGCACGCTCAGGAACTTGCAGGACTTAGAGGTGGATATTGTGCAGGGCGATCTGAATGATCCCGACCTCTGGCAGCAGATGAACGGGTGCCAGTTTTTGTTTCATGTCGCGGCCCACTATTCCCTCTGGCAGCGCGATCGCCACTCCCTTTATCACCACAATGTCTTGGGCACGCGGAATGTGCTGGCCGCCGCCCGTCAGGCCGGAATTGAACGCACCGTTTATACGAGTTCTGTGGCAGCGATCGGGACGGGAGTAACTGGAGATGCAGTAGATGAAACCCATCAAAGTCCACTGGAGCACCTGATCGGCAACTATAAGAAATCTAAATTCCTGGCTGAACAAGAAGCCGTGCAAGCGGTGCAGGATGGCCAGGACATTGTGATCGTAAATCCCACCAGCCCGATTGGCCCGTGGGACATTAAGCCAACGCCCACCGGAGACATCATTCTGCGGTTCTTGCGGCGGCAAATGCCGTTTTATGTTGAAACGGGACTCAATTTTATCGATGTTCGAGATGTGGCGTGGGGCCATCTGCTGGCATTGGAGCGAGGGAAAACAGGCGATCGCTACATTCTGGGCCATCAAAATCTGACTCTTAAAGCGCTGCTCGACCAGTTAGCCAACTTAACAGGATTGTCGGCTCCCACGCGCGCTTTACCCAACTGGATACCCCTCAGCGTGGCTTGGATAGACGAACGGCTGTTGGCCCCTCTCGGTAAGTCTCCGTCTGTGCCGATAGAAGGTGTGAAGATGGCAAGTCACCCCATGTATTACAGTGCAGCTAAAGCAATTCGCGAGTTGGGGCTGCCGCAAAGTTCGTTAGAGCAAGCGTTGGAGGATGCGATCGCCTGGTTTACTAAGCATGGATATGTTTAGACAGGGTGCAAGATCTCAGCAATGCTCACTTTAAAGCTGATTGTGTTTTTTGCACGCCCAACAGACGTACAAAAAACACAATCGGCGGTAGCGAAACCTCACCACAGGCAAACTTGCGCTGCCGCCGATGTGCATTGTGCGTAATGAGGATTGCTGGCAAGATCTGAGTTAATTGGATCTGGTATCTTTAGTACTCAGCCCTCAGCACTTTGCTATCCGTGAGAAAGCTGCTTTAATTTAGACAAACTTGCATTACCCATCACCCCCATGCGAGTCAGAATTCTCTAAATCCCCTAAGGAGATTGAAAAACATTAATGGCAATCCATCTACAGCAAGCTTTTGAAGTTGGGAAATACCTGATGGCCCAACGCCTCAAAGGCCGCAAAAAGTTTCCATTGGTTTTAATGCTCGAACCCTTGTTTCGCTGCAATCTGGCTTGTTCGGGGTGCGGTAAGATACAACATCCTGCCGATATTTTGAGACAAAACCTGACGCCAGAACAATGTTTTGCAGCCGTTGAAGAATGTGGTGCTCCCGTTGTTTCTATTCCTGGAGGCGAGCCGTTACTCCACCCACAGATAGATGAAATTGTGCAAGGGCTGATTAATCGTAGGAAATATATTTATCTCTGCACAAATGGATTGTTGCTAGAGAAAAGTTTAGATAAATTCCAGCCCTCTCCCTACCTGACATTCAGTGTGCATTTGGATGGATTGCGAGAAAGACACGATCACTGTGTCGATCGCAAAGGCGTGTTTGATATAGCCGTCAACGCCATTCGTGCCGCTAAAGCAAAAGGATTTCGCGTCACGACCAACACCACGATCTTTGAAGGGACTGATCCCAAGGAAATGCAGGAGTTCTTCGATTTCCTCAGCACTCTGAATATTGATGGCATGATGATCTCACCGGGATATAGCTATGAGAAAGCACCCGATCAGGAGCATTTTCTCAAACGAGAACAGACGCGATCGCTGTTTCGTGAGATTCTAGCTCCTTATAAAGCAGGCAAAACAAACTGGAACTTTAATCACAATCCGCTGTTTCTAGACTTTTTGACGGGCGGCAAAGACTACGACTGCACACCGTGGGGCAGCCCCAGCTACAGCGTGTTTGGTTGGCAAAAACCCTGCTATTTGCTGGGTGAAGGCTATTATGCAACTTTCCGTGAGTTGCTAGAAAACACAGATTGGGATCAGTATGGACATTCCAGCGGCAATCCCAAATGTGCTGACTGCATGGTGCATTGCGGTTATGAACCCACAGCAGCGGTAGATGCCATGCAGCCTACTAACATCACTCGTGCATTAGGAAGTGTGCTTGGCATTGCAAACTAACTCTAAAACCAAGTTTTTTTAAGTTTGGCACAGGTTGATTCAGCACATCATACAAACGTCATACGTTCTCCATACAGACGACAAACATGCTTCATCAGTGCTGGCATGTAATCGGAGTAGCATACTCCTCATGGTCTGTAGCCATCGGGCTTCCAGCTGTTAGAGCGCGTTTAGTGGGGATATTGCCTGAAATAATTACCAAAACGTCATAGGGAAGACAAATGTGCTGCTGTAGAGAGGATACATATTCTTCATAGCGAGTCAGGACTTTATCTCTGTGTTCTGTTCAACGTGCAATCTGGACGCTATATAAGAAAATCTGACGTTACTTTTGCCAATCTTTGAGCTACTAAATCGCGATACATCCAACCTAAAGGAGCCGTTAAATGGATTTATGTAATGATGCTTTGAATATTTTGAAAGAAACGAGTCGGACGTTTTATATTCCCATTAGCCGTTTACCTGAGGGATTGCTAGAAGCGGTGGCCTCTGCGTATCTCTGTATGCGGGCTATTGATGAAATTGAAGATCACGCCGATTTGGATAATGCGCTCAAAGCAAAGCTATTGCGATTGATTAGCTTCAGACTTCAGGAAGGGGTTGAAAGCTCTACGGCACAGGACTTTGCGCGCGATCTGAAGGATTACCAAGATGTGTTGCCCGAAGTCTCTCTACGCGTCGGAGATTGGGCATTGTTAGCCTCTCCAACGATCGCCCCTCGCATTTGGGATGCCACTGCCGCGATGTCAGACCGGATGGCCACCTGGGCTGAATGCAACTGGACGGTGAAAACCGAGGCAGATTTAGATCGCTATACCTTTGGTGTGGCTGGGGCCGTGGGACTGATGCTCTCCGATTTGTGGGCCTGGTATGATGGCACGCGCACCAGTCGAATTCATGCGATCGGGTTTGGTCGTGGGCTACAGGCGGTCAACATTCTGCGCAACAAGATGGATGATTTGTCGCGTGGTGTAGACTTCTTCCCGGTGGATTGGGATGCTGACGACATGCAGCGCTATGCCCGTCGCAATCTGGCACTGGCGGATGCTTACACGCAGTCTTTACCCGTGGGCCCCGCGTTAGATTTTTGTCAGATTCCGCTCGCTCTGGCGCATGGTACGCTAGACGCGCTGGCTCAAGGTGAAGCCAAACTGAGCCGCAGTCACGTCATGGCTCTGGTCGAGCAGGTCATTAATTCTGGCGCAACGATTTAAGTAACGATTTAAGTACATAGACACAGTTAAATACAAAACCCCAAAGGGTGTGTGCTGCGCCCCATGGGGCGCAGCACACACCCTTTGGGGTTTTAATTATGTCTAACCACTTAGGAGAGCGATTTGTGAAAAAAACGCTATTTCTTAATCCTCCGTCATTTGATGGGTTTGACGGAGGTGCAGGATCTCGATATCAGGCTAAGCGAGAGATTACGTCCTTCTGGTATCCCACATGGCTAGCGCAACCTGCCGCGCTGGTGCCGGGAAGCAAGCTGGTGGATGCCCCGCCGCATCACCAAACGGTTGAGGATGTCTTGAAGATTGCCAAAGACTATGAATTGGTGATCATGCATACCAGCACACCGTCGCTAGCTAACGATGTGAAGTGTGCAGAAGCCATTAAAGCCCAAAATCCAGACACGCAGGTTGGGTTAATCGGTGCTCATGTAGCTGTTTTACCCGAACCGACGCTACGCGATAATCCGATCATTGATTTTGTTTGTCGTCATGAATTTGACTACACCTGCAAAGAACTGGCCGCAGGCCAACCGTGGGATCAAATTCAGGGACTCAGCTATCGAGATCAGCACGGCACGATTCACCATACGCCCGATCGCGACTTGATCCACGATTGGGATGCGATGCCCAGCGTGCTTCCGGTATACGCGCGCGATTTGGATATTTCTAAGTACTTCATTGGGTATTTGCTGCATCCCTACATTTCCTTCTACACCGGACGCGGATGCCCTGCTAAATGTACGTTTTGCCTCTGGCCCCAAACCATTGGTGGCCATCAATATCGCACCAAGAGTCCAGATGCTGTCGGACGCGATATGGAAGAGGCTAAGGCCCTGTTTGGCGATCGCGTTCGGGAATACATGTTTGATGACGACACGTTCACAATTGATAAACAGCGGGCGATCGCCATCAGTGAACACATGAAGCGGCTCAAACTAACCTGGAGCTGCAACGCTCGCGCCAACCTTGACTACGATACGCTAAAAACCTTACGAGACAACGGTTTGCGGCTATTGCTGGTCGGTTTTGAGTCAGGCAATCAGCAGATTCTCAACACCATCAAAAAGGGCATCAAGCTGGAGGTGGCGCGTCAGTTCATGAAAAACTGCCATGATCTGGGCATTACCGTTCACGGCACGTTTATTATCGGCCTGCCCGTCGAAACCCGCGAAACGATCGAGGAAACGATTCGGTTTGCTTGTGAGATTAGTCCTCACACCATTCAAGTGTCGATCGCGGCTCCCTATCCCGGTACGGAACTGTATGAGCAAGCTCAGGCTAATAGCTGGTTTACTGACAATACTTTAGTTG
>DATNPS010000501.1:0-5884 GCA_036703095.1 Crinalium sp.
CGATCGCCACACCATGTCTCCCCCTGCCAACAAGCCGCTGTCGGGATGACTCAACGCCGCTAAATCAATCGATTGTCCCTGCAATACCACCTGATTCGCAGCGGATAGGATCAGGGGAATGGTCGTGCTGTCATGAGCGGCGATCGCATTGGACGCCAGTAGATTCAGATTTCCGCCTGCTCGTAACTGCCCCTGTAGATTGAGATCGCGTCCGGCCAGCGTCAGGTCTTGTCCAGTTTGCAGCGTTCCATGAGTGGCGATCGCGCCCTGAGTTGGGAGCCAGCTATCCAGGCCCAACGGTGAGTTGATAGTAACTAGCGGTGGAGCCGTTGGATTTGTAGCACTAAAGGCAAAGCCATCGGGAAATAGCACGCTATTAGCCGTGGTGGCTACAAACGAGCGGTTGACATCCAGTTGGGCATTCGGGCCAAACACGATGCCGTTCGGATTAATTAAAAACAGGTTGGCATTGCCCAGCACGCCCAGTGTGCCATCAATATCGGAGCGAGAACGACCCGTCACGCGGCTGATGATGTTTGTGATGCGATCGGGATTGGAGAAATAAACCCGTTGTCCCGTTCCAACGTTGAATTCAGAAAAACTGTGGAAGAGATTGCCTCCCCGAATCGCGCCGCCATCGATACGGTCGATCAATCCGCGATCGGTGGTAATATTGCCTCTCACAAGCGATCGTTCGTGCCCTAATGTAGCGTCGGGCACAATTTGAGCTAGCGTCTGTGGTGCAAATCCGAAATGAATCCCTAACGTTCCACCTGCGATAATCGTTTTGAATACACCGAACCACATCCGCTTCTGATCCATCCCGGTTCTCCTGAATACGTATCAGCCTGTTCAGAACTAAAGCGATCCCAAATAGTTTATGTGTGGGATATGTTATCTATGTACATCCCACACATAAATTTATACACCACTAGAAAAACATCACGATGAGCCATGAAAACTCACCGTGCTTGAATCGTTAGTTTAAGGTGAATTCGAAAGCCCGATTTTTACGTGCGTGTCGCGCACGTAAAAATCGGGCTTTTGGGAGAGTGGCGCTACGCGCCACTCTCCCAAAAGCCCGTTCGTCGAATGCATATTAGTCTGATGTCACCGTTGATCCCGCTAAAGCCGTTTTAGCCTGATCTTGCAGCATCAACCCATATTCCAAACCTTCTACGACCGCTTGATAGGATGCTTCGATAATGTTCGTAGAAACGCCTACTGTTGTCCAACGCTGATGGCCGTTGCTGGACTCGATCAGAACGCGGATACGAGCCGATGTACCTGCGGTGCCGTCGAGAATCCGGACTTTGTAATCGGTTAGATAGAACGTGGCGATCACGGGATAAAAAGTGGTGAGCGCTTTGCGCAACGCTTTATCTAGGGCAGACACCGGGCCATTCCCTTCTGCGGCTTCCAGAATGTCTCGGTTGTCTACGGTCACTTTCACAGTCGCCAGCGCACTGCTACATCCGTCATTCACTTCGGGCAGCATGTTGCAGTTGATTTGGAAGCCTTTGAGTTCAAAAAATCGGGGGCGTTGTCCCAACGCTTCTCGCATCAACAGTTCGAAGCTGGCCTCGGCAGCTTCGAACTGGTAGCCCTGGTTTTCCAGCGTTTTCAATCGCTGTAGGATTTGGCGGCAGGTCGGCGCTTCGCGATCGAGATGAATGCCAAAGGTGCGAGCTTTAGCCAGTACGTTGCTTAAACCTGCCTGGTCGGAAATCACAATCCGACGACGATTGCCAATGCATTCAGGCTGAATGTGTTCGTAGGTGATGGGGTTGCGCTGCACGGCGCTGACGTGAATTCCCCCTTTATGCGCGAAGGCAGACAATCCCACAAAGGGCGCGTGATCATCGGGAGCCAGATTCACGACTTCGCTAATCAGACGGCTTGAATCGGTGAGCTTGGCCAACTGCTCATCGGTAACGCAGTGATAGCCTAACTTGAGCTGCAAATTGGGGATCAGCGTACAGAGGTTGGCATTACCGCAGCGTTCGCCATACCCGTTAATGGTTCCCTGTACCATCTTGACGCCTTCCATCACGCCAGCCAGGGCATTGGCAACGGCGGTGCCAGAGTCGTTGTGCGTGTGAATGCCAACTTGAGGGTGAGTCGCATTGGGAGATGGGTGAGTTTGCACAAACTGGACGACATCGCGAACGATCGCCGTTACGTCATGCGGTAAGGTACCTCCATTGGTATCACAGAGGACGAGCCATTCTGCACCTGCGGCGATCGCCACCTCTAATGTCTTCAGCGCGTACTCTGGATTGTTTTTATAGCCATCAAACCAGTGTTCCGCATCATAAATCACCCGCCGCTCCTGGCTGCGCAAAAACTCAATCGTGTCTTGAATCATCGCCAGATTTTCGTCCAGCGTGGTCTGCAACCCTTCCGTGACGTGCAGATCCCAGGATTTGCCAAAAATCGTCACCCAGCGCGTGCCAGCCGCCAGAATCGGTTGCAGCATGGGATCGGTCGCCGCTGTTTTACCGGGACGACGCGTGGCGCAGAACGCAACCACTTCAGCCTGCGTCAACGGTTCTTCTTGCAACTGCCAGAAAAATTGCACATCTTTAGGATTGGCACCGGGCCATCCGCCTTCAATGAAGGGAATACCCATCTGGTCTAGCTGACGGGCAATTCGCAGTTTGTCGTCGGTAGAGAGGGATAACCCTTCGCGCTGGGCACCATCCCGTAGCGTTGTATCGTAAATCCAAAGCAGGCGATCGCTGGTCGGGGTTGATTCAATCGGTAGAGTGGCAGTCATGGGCAGTGGATGATGAATGAAGGGGCAGGGAGGATTTTGGATTGGGGATTTTGGATTGGGGGGTAGTTTTAGGGTTAGGGGAGTAGATTGGGGAGTTGCATTTCACTCAAAGCACTTGCTTAACCTAACAGGTGAGGGAAATCTTTGGAATGCCCATCATGCGGTAATTTGCATCAAGTTTTATTACGGCAATCCATCCAGATATGTCATACATGATGAATATGAGCCAATTGGAGCGTTGTAAATGGAACGAATTTGGGATGGGGCGATCGCTCTTTTTTCATTCTCTCATGCAGATTATGCAATGCCCAACTGCTGAGGGATGTAAGCTTGACCAAAGGTGATAGATGCTGAGAACAGCAGCAATTCTCGTCTTGAAACCGATTGCGGTTTTGCACACCCGTCGGGCGTGCAAAACCGCAATCGGTGGCAGTGCAACGTCGCCACAGGTGAGCCTGCACTGCCACCGATTTCATAATGAGAATTGCTGTGAAAATAGGGAAGCAGTTGATCTAATACTGGTTGATCTAATACGGATTGGTTGAAGGTGTTTAGGAGGCCATGTGACAAATTCAATTATTCTTCTTGTCCTGTTTTTTGTCCTGGTAGCCTTGGTGATGTTCATTGTCGGCAAAGTGACAAGAGGAATTATTCGATTGATTTTATTGGCTGTAATCGTTGCCATTTCGATCGCGGCTGCCCGAATCGGGTTTGATCGATTTGCGACCTACATTCCTGGCCTAGCCTCTCGTCCCAGCCCGACCGTAATAGTTCAACCCACTCCTGTACCATCGGCTTCATCTGCGTCACCATCTACTCCTCAAGCAACACCAAGCCAACCCCAGGCGCAAACTGGCGAAACAGGTTTAGCTCAGATTCCCCAATTTGTGCAGACGTTTGATGCTCCAGCGATTAAAACAGCCAGTCGGCAGGCTAATAACTCAACGAATGGAGCTGGCAATCGTAATTCCAACGGGACGGGAAACCGTTCTCAAGCCAGATCTCAGGGCAATCCGATTCCAGCGGGATGGTAAGTAGGCAAGCCTAATTAAACCAAACCCAGAAAACCGGGGGAGTGCCCCTCCGGGGCACTCCCCCGGTTTTTCTATCTAATGTTTAATTGTGCCTACCTACTTAAATAACGTGAATTCGATAGTTTACAACAAGCCTCTAACTAGCCCAACATAAACGCCTTGAACGTCTACCAGTGAAGCATCCACATCCGTAGGTGGGTACATCGAATTGGCGGGTTTTAGCGTCACGATCTTGCCATTGCGATAGAAGCATTTCAGCGTTGTTTTGCCTTCCACTCTGGCCGCTACAATCGTTCCATTTTTGAGGCGTTTCGCGTCAGACAGGCGCTGCATGATCACAACATCACCATTATCAATTAAAGCGCCGATCATGCTGTCACCCATCACCCGCAGTGCAAAACATTGCGAAAGCTCATAGTTTGACATGCGCTTAAACAGCGGAAAGCCAGCTAAATTAATACGCTTCACTTCCTGATCAGGAAATACCTCAGTTAAACTGTGAGCCGAAATCGTTCCCAGTAGAGGCACGAAGCCAACTTTGGGATTTAAGAACTGATAATTGCGCGATCGCGCTGTCATCCAGGTGAGCCACCCCTTATCGCGCAGTGCTCGCAAATGATAGCGAACGGAAGACACCGACTTCCATCCGATCGCCTCTCGCAACTGCTGAGTCGATGGCGAATAGCCATGTTGGAAGGTATATTCTTCCAGCCATTCTAGAAGCTGGCGCTGGACATCAGTAAGCGGTTCCATCCGAAATAAGGATTGTGAAACGAATGTACTAATACTGTACCAGCTTAACTTAAAATGGATGGACAAGAGAATAAAAAGCGATCGCTGTTTTAAGGATCACAAATTAAATAAAACCAAATTTTAGGAGGAGATTGCACGACTGAGTCGTGCAATCTCCTCCTAAAATTTGGTTTTGACAAATCCACGTTTATAAGCCGAAATTTACAAAAATATAGCGCTTATCTTGGCAGAGTTTTCATCCCTGTGCCACGCTATAAAGTGAAATCGCCGAAGGTAGAGTGTCAATATGGCTGGCTACAAGGAGTATAAAAGCGTTACTGAATTTCCGCTGCACACTGAAAAATTGGAGCGAACAGAATTGGAGTCCGCCTATCAAGAGTTGCGTGATTCCTACCGCAGTTTGGTGATCAGTCGTGGTCAGCTTGTTCGCCGCCAAACTGAAGCGAAGGGCAATTTAGTTGTCATCAATCAAAAACTCAAAGTAATGACCAGCACTCTTGAAAAAGTGCAACAAGAGAAACAACAGCTTCAACAAGCTCTTTCGCACAGCGTTACTCTACAAAAGCAATTAGAAAACTGGGGCAATGACCTGACTCAGCAGGTAATTGATCTTTCTGATCAAATGGAAGTAACCACTCAACTGTTAGGAGAGTTTGAAGCGGTTTATGAGGAGACCAAAGATGAGACAGGCATTTTCTCTGTATGGCAGCGTCTGCAACGCTTACTGAAAGCAGCTCAGCACTTGCTGAATGCAGATGTTAAAACATTAATCCCTAAAAAACAGTCTATTCAAAAACCTGATGACTGGACATCTCAATCACCTGCTAATATTAACCGCTCATTACGGGATGAATAAGTTGCGATGGGTAAATTAACAGATTCCCTTAAAGCTGCTACTAAACAGCTTGATGATATTAAGCATGGAATTGGCCAAATGACCGAGTTGGGCCAGGAATTAGTGGAAAACACTCTGGTGGTTGCAGATACAGCTCTTCGAGCAGGCTATGCTTATGCTAAAGCTGAAGCAGATGCAATTTCTCAGGTACAAGAGCCTGTCCAGCAACCTGCTTTACCGTCAGCATCCCATGTGCTAGAAGCTGAACATCTGAATGGAGAACCGTATTGGACTGAGCAGTTGCTTAAAAAGCGGTTTAAGACCTGTCAAGCTGCTTGTGATCATCTACGCGATACATACAGCATTAAGCTAAATAGGCGAAGCTGGAAATTAGTTGTTGATGCTTTTAATGGCGCTTCAACACAGCCATCTTCAGATCAACTGTCTCCAGATCAACTGTCCTCAGATCAAAGAATTGCTCAA
>DATNPS010000503.1:0-35001 GCA_036703095.1 Crinalium sp.
TAGTTGCGATCGCTCCTCAGATCAGCCTCCTCAAAGTGCAGCTACCCGCTGTGAGAGCATCCGAAAAGATTACGTTTGATATCTCTCACGTTTCACCAGATGGGGTAGCAGGCGGGCGATCGCTGAGTTACGAATTCTGCATTCCGGCAACCGACGAGCATCTGGCTGAAGTGCTGGCCATTGATCCGACGATTTATCATTTTCGGCACTCTAGAGGACGGATTGGCTGTCAGCGCAACCAATATCTGTGTATTGGCAGCACCCACAATCAGCAATGGAGAGAGATTCTACTGGCGATCGCCCGTCTAGATTACGTGCAGCGAATTGACGAATTTTTTGGAGAATAAGTGAATTTATTTAAACCCAATTAGTAGGAGGGGGATGCGCGGCTCAGCCGCGCATCCCCCTCCTACTAATTGGGTTTTATTTAATTGGTGATCCTTAGTTTTCCGACAGAAGAATGATCGTGTCTTCCGGCCTAAACTCAATCATCTGGTTTTTGGGCGGATTAAGCACAACCCCATAGGATCTCGCCATATTATCCGCATCGGCTTGACGACGATACCCGATCGCCGATTCTCCCCGCTGTCTGGCCGCTTCAACAACCGTGTAGAAATTGACCGGACGATCGACCGTGAGATAGCGATCGACGGGTTTGAGATAAATTTCTGAACCGTCTGGATTAAAGAGATCAGTCAGTACCGCGTTGATATTCTTCTGTTCGGATACCTGAGCCAGCATCAGACTAATAATTTGCTCGCTAATGACGAAATCATCAGGACGAGCCACCTGAGCCAATGCTTGATTGCGCACATCCAGAATTTCGGTGACCACCTGAAAGTCGTGCTGGTAGCGATCGCAAAGATCGCGCAAGTGGAGCAATGTAACCAGCGTTTGGGCATCCGCGTGTTCAGGGTTTAGAGCCGGATTGCACAGCACCATGACGTGATTGTATTGCGTTAACTTCAGCGTTTCTAGCACATCCCGATCGGTTGGATCGCCCTGCTGATAGCTCACCGTTTGCCGCTGAAGTTGGAGGGTCTTCTCTGATAAATCAACCTCTGCATCGGGAAATTCAGCCACGACTTTCACTGTAGAACCCGGTGCTACGTATTGATCCAACTGCTGAATGATGGCGCAGATGCGATCGTTCCAACCCAGGATCAGAGTGTGTTCTGTTGTCGGTGGGGTGGGTTCTGCAAGCTGAATGGCCTGACGATCAATGGGTGTATCCGCGTGTTTGGTCAGGTGAATCGTATCGTCATCTTCGCTAATCAGGATGAGCTGCTCACCCGCTCGCAGAGGCGTATCGCTGGGTGGATTGAGCTGAATGCTGCCATTGTTGTGTTGAATGCCAATGACCGTTGAGTCATTGTAGGCCAGAAGCGCCTCACCGTAGGTTTTGCCCTGTAGCGCAGGCTCTTCTTTGAAGTAAATTTCATCACCGCTGAAGTTGAGCAAATCCATATACACAATGGATAAGCCCGATTGCCGACAGGTTTGCACGACGATACGCGAAATCAAATCATTGGTCAGCAGGGGTTCTACTTCGCGGTGTCCGACCATCTTGATCACGTCCAGGGTCTTGGGCGATTGGACTTGAGCCACGATGTGATAGGGCTGAGGCAGCGATCGCGGAATGTTGGTAATGGCCAGCAGCGTTTTGACCAGTTGCGTATCGGCTCGCTCGCCATCAGAGTTCAGAATAATGACGGAACGTGCCGTTTGAATATTCACAATACCCAGGTCGCTCATGCTGCTGGGGCTACCTGTGCGGCAGACCAACCGGATTCGCGGCAATTTCCCTAACGTATCCGTAAGAGCCATCTCCATCTCCACTTTATCGGTTTCGCTGAGGATGACGATACAGGTATCAGAACGGTTGGCATTCGCTAAGGCTAATTCAGAGATCAGGGTAAAAATCTGGAGCGACCAGCCCAAAATCACAATGTGATCGTTTTCAATGACGCGCGATCGCCCTTTGCGGAGGTCTTCTAACTTCGCATCAATGCCGCTACTGAGCAAACCAATCAAGGTACTGACTACAAAGATGCCGCCGAAGGTGACAAGCAACATCGCTAAGCGGAATCCCCAACCCGTATCGCCCCCCATCGTACCAGCGTCGAGCGTCCGCATCAGCACACCCCAAAAGGCTTCTATCAGGTTGAGGCGATCGCTCCCTTCCGGAGCAATTCCCAATAGACTGACTACAGTTCCCATCAGCACGATGAATGCTAAGGAGATTATCGCTAAACCGCTGACCAGGGCGACGGTACCCTTGGACATGAAGGTATCAAACTTATAGCTCAGTCTGCTGCGTAGTTGAGTACGAGGATTAATCGATTTTTGCATGGGAGAATGGGGAACGAGTAATTATGGCTGGGTATTCCAGAATACTGGGGTATACAGTAGTGTTCCCTGTTCGTTATCGATCTCTACGTCATTGAAACGTAAATTTAAGTGCGCCATTTCGCGGATTATTCAGCCGAAAACTTTTCGATATCCAACATAGCCGACCCCCACCAAAACAGCCAGGATCATCAAAAACGAGTTGAAGGGCATGTACGAAAAGAAAACGATGTAAATTCTAGAGGCCAGCCAGGAAAAGACTAAATAAATGCCGCCCATCATGACCAGTCCTTGCAGCGTCCGAAAGGCTGGAATCTGGTTGAGAGGAAGACGTAACTGAGATAGCCAAACGGATGTAATCAAATGATATGGCGGTAAAACCAACAGAAACAAATCGGCTTGCTTGACTAACTGGTTCCAACCACCCGTATTTGTCACATACGCCAGATATCCGGCTAACAGCAGCATACTCAGCACCGATAGCCACAAATTTGCACTTAAGACAAACGGCTCCTCATGTTTGGCCGGAATACAGTAGCAGATGAGATAGGCCAGCCACGGCGTCACCAGCATGAGCAGAATAATGGGAACACGGTAGTCCGTAAATAAGGTTTCGAGTGTCATCTGTGCAAGTTAAGGGGCGATCGAATCAGCGTGCCAATAAGTCATAGACACAACTGCATACAAACCCCCAAAGGGCGCGTGCCGCACCCCTTGGGGGTTTAATTATGTCTAACTACTATACATACAGTTAAAATGACGGTTTTTCCATCACAATGCGATGCAGATCAGCGTCTTGCTGCTGAAAAAATAGCCATGAGATCGGAAAGAAAGTCATGTAGCGGTTGTAGACTTCAAGCCCGACCAACTCCAGCGCCCGGTCTTTGTGGCTGACTAATCGGTCATACCAGGCTCGTAGGGTTGGTTTATAGTCGTGAATCGAGTCATGCGTAATGGTAAAGCCAACCCGCTTCGCAGCGTTCAAATGTTCTGAATGCAGAGTGAGCAATGAACCGGGAAAAAACAGTTGCACCATCACCATCGACGCGGGATAGGGTTCGCGGTTCAGCGAAAAGAACTGATGCACAGTCTTCCCTCCCGGAACCAGAGCATTATAAATTTTTTGATACACCGTTTCTAATTCATCCGGTCTGACATGCTCGATCGCCCCAATCGAAAGAATGCGATCGCACAGTGCAACCTCAAATGGATCAGTAATGAAGTTTTTGAGAAAGACATTAAATCCTAATTCAGCCTGAATATAGGCGAACTGTTCTTTAGATAATGTGAATCCGGTTAACGCTCCGCGATGACCAGATTGCTGTAAGAACCGCAGCATAGCACCCCATCCACAGCCCAAATCCAATACTGTTTCAGTTCCCGATAAATCTAAGAGCGAAAGAATGTAGTTGGCTTTGTTTTCCTGAGCGTCTTCTAACGATTCGTCATCACGCTGAAACTCAGCACAGCTATAAAATCGGTATCTCGTGTCTAAAAACAAAGCATAGAAATCATTCGAAATATCATAGTGAGCAGCGATACCGCTGGAGTGATCGCGTCTCAGCATCGCATCCAAATAGGCTTTGCGAACAGGTTCTGGCGGATACGCTCTGGCAAACCATTCTGCCCAAGCTGGCGTTGGCTGTGTCCAAAATTGCCAATTCTCGTCTGGATCTAAGGGAATAGGTGAGTGAATGCGGTAATTGGCGATCGCATACAGCATTCCGCGAGTGACCAGATCCGATGCGAACTGGGAGACTCTCGTTACGCTATTCATAAGAAGGCACCCAATATGAACACCCAATATGACGAAGTGGAGAGCGGGTCATGCCCTGCTCTCCACTCCTCAAATCATACTCCTAACGTCTTCAGCCGGGCCTATTTTCCGTCGTGATCAGCATCACCGGGAATGGCGCGTTCCACTCGATCCCAGGCATCACGGGTAGCATGTTTTGCTTTCTCCCAGCCCAAGCGGCTGTTGCCACGACGCTGCTCATAATCAGTTCTCAAATGAGGTTCGGCATCCGTATAAGTCATGCCACGCTGAGCGTAGTTGGAGTAGCCTTCGTATCCAGTGCGATAGGCAGGGCTATAGTCGTTATAGTCATAATCTGACTCAATGTAAGGACGAGTCGTGTAGTTTGTGCTCCAATACTCCTCTTCAACGGTAGGGTTGACCTTTTCAGCAACACTCTTGCCTGCCAGACCCCCTACAACGCCACCAATGGCAGCACCTACAACAGCGCCGACTGGGCCACCTACGACTCCACCCACGACGGTGCCGACTACGCCTGCACCTGTAGCTCCAACACCAGTGCCAACGGGATGAGCACCCGGTTCGCCTGTTATTGGATCGGGATTGGCATCGGGTTCATGAATCGTTCTTTTATCGTCATTCATAACCATAACCTCAGTTTAATAAATGGGTTTTAATCCACGCTGACATAACCAATCAGCGCTTTTTGCACCTCAATGTAAGTAAGATAACAAGTATCAAAATTGAATCATTCGACTATTGGATGGAGATTTCTATCTGCAAAAAGGAACAACTAATCCTGTTGCGATCGCTGCTGCACAAATGCGGCATGTTCCGACGACGCCAATCCTTGTTGCAATATCGCTAACACTTGCGTCATATTGCCTGCCAGCAGATCATTAACCGCCAGCCACAACCCCGGAAATATCCGGCTCCGAATCACTCCGTCTGCGTCTACGGGCAGTGATAAATACTCTCCGTCGTCTAGATAGAACCAATCTACTTTCTGGTCAAACACCTGCCAGACAATGTATTCCTGAATGCCATTGCGGCGGTATGCCCGTTTTTTAGCGCCTAAATCGATCGTGGCGCTACTGGCGGCAATCTCGGCTACCAATTCCGGTGCTCCTTCCACATAATCGTCTTCGCTGAGCCGTGCCTGTCCACCGCACGACTCCTCAATTAGCAGCACCGCATCCGGTTGGGGTTCGTTATCTAAATCCAGGCGAATGGTAGGCTCAACTCCCAATGCAATGCCCTGAGTGGCAACTTGGTAAGTCCACAGCCAACCAATGATGTTGCCGTGAGGTTGACCATGACTTCTAAATCGTAGAGCAGCAGGCACGTAGACAATTCCTTCAATGAGTTCAGCTTTTCTGAGATGGGGCATGGCGTTATAGCGCCGCTCAAATTCATAGCGGTTCAGGCGATCGCCATTCTCAAGGGGGGGAAGCCGTTTCTGTTGGGAAGGTGTTTCAACCATGGGTTGACCTGTACGTTCAACTATCAAGCCTGCGTGTTTCAATCATATCGGTTCGGGTCTTGAGAGCATGGGTAAATTAAAACCAAATCTTTGATTTTGGAAAGGGCA
Organism: Crinalium sp.; assembly: GCA_036703095.1. Taxonomy (GTDB): domain Bacteria; phylum Cyanobacteriota; class Cyanobacteriia; order Elainellales; family Elainellaceae; genus DATNPS01. Next base: position 5,697 of record DATNPS010000503.1, read on the forward strand.
GCAGAGCCACCCTTTCCAAAATTAGCTTTGCTTCTTAGACAGTCTGAAGCTGGCGGAACACGCTACTGTTTGTCGATCACCTGATCCAGGATCAAAGCGGCGATCGCAAACATCACCACACTCTCGCCCACCTGCACCGCCATTAAGACTGGATTACCTTGCAGTTGCAAGCCCACATCCAGTTGGGCCAAGCCACGCACCAGGCCAAACGCCATCACCGCGCCCGATTTGAGATGAGGATTGGGAGCGGCCTGAACAACATATCGATAGGTGACACCAAACAGGAAGCCGCTGATGAAGGCGATCGCCCCACTCACAACTATCGGCCAGCTTGCCCAATCCAATAGCGATGGACTTGAGGAGACAATCAGGCTATGCGTCAGGGCGATCAGACTGAAGCTGACGGATGTTGCAGTGCCGCTGATTACGCCAATTTTCAGGGATTCTATGCGTTCTAACTGGGTTGCACTCATTGGGATTACCGTCGCCGCTCCTGAAGTTTACGGTAAACGTCTCGAATGTCAACCTTGTGGTGGGCTAAGGCCACCAGAGTGTGATAGAACAGGTCGGCTACTTCTCCGGCGATCGCCTCTGCCTGGTCATCCTTAAACGCCATAACGACTTCAGCTGACTCTTCGCCAATTTTTTTGAGAATTTTGTTGTCGCCACCGTCCAACAGTTTGCAGGTATAGGATTCGGGAGACGGATGATCGCGGCGATCGCAAATTACGTCAAACACCTGAGAGAGTGTGTCGGCTGGCGGTGGCGTAATGGTGTGATCGACTTGATGAAAACAACTGCGTTCTCCCGTGTGGCAGGCAATATCGCCAATTTGCTCCACGCCAATCAGCAGCGCATCACTGTCACAGTCATAGCGGAGCGATCGCACCTGTTGAATATGGCCAGAGGTTGCACCTTTATGCCAAAGCTCTGTACGCGATCGGCTCCAAAACCAGGTTTCTCCAGTTTCCAGGGTTTTCTGCAACGATTCGCGATTCATCCAGGCCAGCATTAGCACCGTACCATCCAGATAATCCTGCACGATCGCAGGCACTAATCCCTGCTCGTTATAGCGAATCTGATCCACTGGAATAGCAAGACTGGCGGATGACGAAGAACTCGATGACATGTGTTCAAAAGGCTCCTAAGGAATGATAGATTTTGCCAGATGTCCGGATGAGATGAGACATTGCAGAATTTTTAGGTAGTTCACGCTTCTGCCTTGCTAACGCTCAACATCAAGGTTTGAAATGGCGCAGGTTTTGCTTGGGAGCGCGATGGCTGTTAGCTTCAACAGCGATCGACTTTCTCAATTTGCCTGTTCAGATTTCAGTATTTGGTGGTCAGACGTTGCATAGGCAGATTTCATGTTTGCGTCATCACGTAAAACCGGAGGGTGCGAGATAGTTCATCCGTTTAGCTATGAGGATCTATGGTCAAGAAAGTAGTACGCTATGTCTCCGCAGGGTTATTGCTAGCTCCAGCGCTCAGCGACCCCACCCTGGCTCAGACAAGCGAACCAGACTCCAATTCTATCTCGCCATCGGATCACGCGATCGCCTCTTCCCCTTCTTCTCCCCACCTCACCCTCTCTACCCCAATCTCCCCCCCCGAATCCACACCCTACATCCCACACTCTCAATACCCCACACCCAGTATTCAACACCCAACATCCACCCTCGCCCAAGACCTTCAACCAACCCCCCTTCCGCCCAAAGACACCCCTGAACCTACCACCGATCTGCGGATTTCCCCTCGCCTCGGCCTGGGTCACACCAGTTCTGGCAGTGGATATGATGGCACAACGCGCTTTGAGGGCTTCCTGCCCCTGGCGCAAACTCCCGGTAGCAACATTACGTTTCTAGAAGGTCGGCTGCTGCTGGACAACGATGCCAACGTGGGCGGCAATGTGTTGCTAGGCTACCGTACCTACAGTCCGGGTGCACGACGCACGCTGGGTGGCTATCTGGCCTACGACAATCGCCGCACCGACGACAACACGTTTAACCAGCTAGGGCTAGGTCTGGAAAGCCTGGGCGAACGATGGGATATTCGTGCTAACGCTTACCTTCCGATTGGCGATCAGCGGCAAGAGGCAGGTGACGGGCAACTGGTTGATGCGTTTTTCAGGGGGCGATCGCTCATTCTCTCAGAACGCAACCAGTTTGAAGCGGCGGTAGGGGGTGTGGATGTGGAAACTGGAACCCGGTTAGCTAAATGGGGCGATCGCGGTGATTTACGAGGGTATGGCGGGCTGTATTGGTATGACTCGGCGGGTGGCTCGGATGGGGTTGGCTGGCGATTGCGGCTAGAAGCCCGACCGAATGACAGTTTTAATGTGGGGCTTGGCGTACAGAACGACGCGCTATTTGGTACCAATATCTTGTTTCGGGTCGGCATCAATTTTCCCGGTAGCCATCCCAGAGGCCGCATTGAGCCGGAAGGTAGCGTGGTTGCGCGTCTGGGCGAATCGGTCGAGCGCAATCCGGTGATCGTGGTGGACGCTCAGAGCGAAGAGAGCGAAGTGGTTGCCACCAACCCCGATACGGGTGATGCGTATGTCTTCCAGCACGTTAGCGCAGGCGCAACCGGGGGCAACGGCACCTTTGAGAATCCGTTTGGTACGGTGCAGCCTGCTCTGAATGCATCGCTGTCGGATGGCAATCATATCGTCTATGTTCAGCCTGGAAGCAATCCAGGGATTCCCGGTTTCCTGATTCCCGATCGGGTGCGCGTGCTGTCTACGGCTCCGGTTCAACTGTTGACTACGGCAGAATTGGGAACTGTACAGCTACCACTATCGGGAAGCGGCGTGCAGCCGATCCTGACGGGTACGGTGCTCATGGGTAACAACAGCACCTTGTCTGGATTTGCGATCGCCCCCACCAATGGCCCCGGTGTGATTGCCAGCGTCATCGACAATGCGATTATTCGGGACAACAGCATTACCAGTTCCACTGGCCCTGGAATTTTCTTAGAGAGTACCTCTGGTACGATCACCCTTCTCGACAATACCGTCACCGCAACGGGTGCTCCAGCCCTCGCCGGAACAACCGTCAACAACGTGACCGTGACAGGTGGCTCCCTCCGCAGCACGAATTCCGCGACAAACGGTATTGCACTGGATGGTATCAGCGGTACTGCAACGATTCAAGACACGGAGATCGCGATCGCGTCTCCACTCAACAACGGCATTGCCCTATCGAATGTGACGGGCACGGTAACCCTTGCGCCTGCTTTGGGTAGCACGATCACGAACTCCAGCGATGCCGGAGTCGCAATTCAAACCAGTCCGGGTACGATCAATCTCTCGAATCTGGAAATTTCAGGGGCAGGCGGAGATGGCATCAACGCAAGCGATGTAGGAACAGTGACGGTAGCGAATATGGCGATCGCCAATGTGGCCGGAAATGGCATTCAGTTTACCAACGTCATTGGCAATACCGACATTAACAACACCACGGTAGACAATGCAGGGGCTAGTGGCATTGTGATGGACACGGTGACTGGAACAAGCGCTATCAATGACAACACGGTGAATAGTCCTGCAACCGACGGCATCAGTTTAACGAACGTGTCTGGGACAACGACCGTCAACAGCAACACCATTAGCGGGGCAGGGCGCAACGGCATTGCTATCAATACCGCTAGTGGATCAACGACCATTGATTCCAACAACATCATTCGCCCTGCGCAAGATGGCGTGAATCTGGCCAATGTGACCGGAAATGTCACCGTCAGCAACAATGTCATCACAACACCGGGACAGGATGGCATTGAACTCAATAACAGCACGGGACAGGTGAATTTAAATGGTTCGAGTAATCAGGTAACAAATGCTGGAGTCAATGGAATGAACCTAACATTATCTGGTAATGCAAGTGGGACAGCGATCGTAACGGATAGCAGTATCAGCAATTCAGCGTTACGAGGGATTTCTGTTGATGTTTCATCGAATGGTGCTTTATTCCGCACGCGGTTTGAGTCGAATGAGATTACCGATAGCACGCGAGAAGGGTTAGGCATCTATGCAAATGGTACATCCGGAGTGACAACGGGCATTCGATTTAATAGGTTCGATCGCAATAACATTAGTAATCTTGCACCAGCAGGCGTGAGTGTGGTTAACAATGCATCACCCAATGTTTGTGCGCAACTGAATGACAATAGTAGTACAAATTCGGGCGCAGGTTACAACCTCCAGCAGAATGTAGGAAATCCGTTGGCGTTGAGTACGGAAATTGGGGCCAATAATGTCGGTAGTGTAACGACGTCGAGCACAATAGTCACCCCCGTTCCATCTGGAACCTGCGATGTTCCCTGAAATAGCAAACAGATCCCGTTGGGGCATGATTATTACAAATATGTACGCCCCAAATGCATCCCAACCGAAATATACACATCCCAAATACATCCCAACCGAATCTAGTAGAGACGTCCCATTGGGACGTCTACAGTCCCAGGGATATCCCCAGAAAAACGTCCACGGTACAGATCAAGACGTCCGCATAGGGATGTTTACGTTGGATTTAACGGCATTTACAGAATGGGGGGATGGGGCTGACGGGGGGTGAGACGTCCCGATGGGACGTCTCTACCGGGGGTATGGCTGCGATTAGAATAACGGAGGATGGGGACGATTAAACTTGGTTAAAGCACACTGAAAAACTCCTGGCGTTCCCAGTCCTCGATGCGTTCTAAGAAGTCAAGCGTACCGTAATCAGACATCGCTTGTTTTGCCTTTTCGATTTCATAGCGCTTTAGGGCAACAAACAGCTTGATAAACTCTTCGCCCAATGCATCTCGCATGATCGTATCGGCTTCCAGCGCATCCAGCGCTTCGTCCAGCGTTTTCGGTAAGGGTGGAACATCTGTAAGGCGATCGGCAATAGTTTGAATGGGGCGGGGTGGTTCCAACCGACGTTTGATGCCATCCAATCCAGCTGCCAGCGTTGCAGCCATTACCAGGTAAGGATTGGCGGCTCCCGTACCGAGCCGATTTTCCATATAGGTACGTTCATCCTTTAGGGCTTTGACCCGAATTCCGGTGGTGCGGTTATCAATGCCCCAGGTGGCATTGGTGGGGGCAAATGTGTCTGGCTTAAAGCGCTTCCAGCAGTTAACGGTGGGTGCTAGGAGGGCCATCATGGCAGGCGCGTGGGTTAACTGTCCGGCAATATAGTGGAGACACACGTCCGACAATCCATTTTCTCGATCGGGATCAAAAAAGGCATTGCGATCGCCATCCCACAAGGACTGGTTAAAGTGGCATCCATTCGCACTGGCATCAATCTGAGGTTTGGTCATGAAGGAGGCAATTTTGCCGGACTGCTGAGCAATTTCCTTGACTGAATTCTTAAACGTATACGCCTGGTCTGCTCCAGCAATTCCCCAGGCCGGAGCAAAGTTAATTTCGACCTGACCGGGGCCATATTCCAAATCTGCTGTGATGATATCCACACCCACTTTCGGTAGCGATCGCAGAATGTTATAAAGTACATCGCGATCGCCATCGGGAAATGCGGCAAAAAGTTGAATGCCTTCATACGACGGCTTTAGCGTCACTGCATCCACCAGATAAAATTCATACTCATAGCCGCTCAGCAGGCGATAGCCCAGATCCTCCAATTCTTCTAACAAGGGTTGTAATACCAGTCGAGGAGCCGCTTTGGCCGGATGTCCCTCCAAGCGATAGGGATCACCGATTACGCGTGCCGTTTTCGTTAGCCAGGGCAGCACCTGAAACGTGTTGAAATCAGGAAATAGAAACCCATCGCCAAAGCCAATTTCTTCCAGGTATCCTGTATTCGGCGCTACTGCACCTTGCACATCTAAGCCAAACACGGGCAGTGGAAAGTTTAATCCACGTTTGGAAAATCGCTCAAAATGGCTAACGGGAACGACTTTAGAACGAGCAATACCGTGAGTATCCGGTACTTCAAACCGCACAAATTCTACCGACCCAGTCTCAATCAATTGCCGGATGTCATCGGGTAAGGGCGCACCCAAAACCACAGGGGGAGTGAACTCACGAATCGCAACCATGCCAGAATCTCCTGATTGGGATCATCTCCATATTTCCATCAGGCAACAGTGGGATGAGTTATACTACCCGCCCCACAATCGCCTCAAACGTACTGAGAAATTGGATTCTATTAATTTTGAATAGAATGCTCAGAAATTCAGTACTAATCGTTGCTAAATGGAAGATTTTCTCAAAAGAGTTAGCGCTTGAACAGACTACAAACCACATCACCTGCTCCATCAGATGCAAACGGGATTACCGTTCCGTCTGGTTGGACTCGGATGCGATCGCGACAGTTATACACTTCCAGCGGTTTGACCACCCCATTAATACTGACAACCGCTCGATATTCCCAATAGTTTTTAGCGCTGCGTTTGATCTCCACAATGCAAATGGTGCGATCGCCCACGGTGCGGCAAAAAGCGGCCTCTGCCGGATCAGCGATCGCCAGCGAGACGAGAACGATAAGCAGTAAAATGGCAGCTTTCAGCATCATTAGACTGTATCATCCCAGACGGCTCGCACGATCGGATGCAGCTCAGGTAGAGGCCGTCACCAGTGACTTCTTCGGTTGAGGCTGCTGCTCTGCGAGTTGGCGAGTAATAGTATGTTTCCAGGTCTCCCAAATTTTGGCGTCGGTGGCATTGGGCGACAGGGTGCGAATCGTGTTTTGATAGGCGGCCTGACAATCGTCAGGCTGCTGCCAGATGGGATATTTCAATGCCCAATCCAGAAAAATAGCGTCTCGCATGGCGATTTGTTGATCTGGCGTCATGTCAGCACTGCTGGCCGGAAGTTTTGCCTGTTTGGCGATCGCCCGCAACTGGGATGGTTTATGGCCTGTCCAGGTGGCAATGGTTTGAAATCGGGTAGCGGGATCAGGCGCAGAGGTTGGGAGTACTGTCTCCAATGATGCAGAACCCAATGATGCAGAATCCGATGGGGCAGAATCCGATGATGTAGACTCCAACGGTGCAGAATCCGATGGTACAGGATCTGGCTCTTCGGGCAGGTGAGCAGATTGTGTTGCCAGTTCGGATGACTCAGATCGAGGACGATTGCCTGTTACAGCGCTGATGTGGGCGATCGCCTGTTCTAAAACAGTTTCATAACTGCCTAACTTAGCTCGATCAACAAAAACTCGGCGATAATCGTTCGTCCGCACTCTGGCAAACAAAACGGCGTTATCTTCGCCCGGTTCAGGTTGAATGATGATCGGTTGCTTCAATTGAGCAGGCGTCAGCGTAGCCAGACAATACACCAGGCTTTGAGCAAACTCGCTGTCTACCCCTGCTTCCAGAACGTAATGAATATCGCCACAGTTGAGCGTAAACTGCAACTTGTCCGTCTCTTTACCACGTCGCTGTAGGTTAGCGACCTCAAGGCGATCGGCGTATCCCCGCAGCGCGTTCTGCTTGATGGGAATCTGCTGTCCATCCTCAACCATGTACCAAACTGCCCCTTCACAGCGACGATTGCAGTACACAATTTTGTAGCGAATATCGACAAATCCAAGCTGTAAGCGTTCTATCTGACGCTGTAGTTGTTGAACGGTGGTGGTGTCCATCTCTCTCTTCCTCCCCGTTGTGATCAAGAACAGAAGGCATATGGCAACCGTCGAGACGGTCAAGACAGGGAGTGTGGAAGGTGCGCCCTCAGCGGGGAGTTCCACCTCTGTACCCCGTCTTAACCAACTTTTCGATTACGTATAGGAACCTAAAGAATCACAGAACATAGTACAAATGTATTCTATATTTTGGGAATTGCCCAGTGTTTTGAAAAAATTGCCGTAACACCACCGTCTCGGTGGCAGTTCAACCGCCGAGACGGTGGTGTTACGAGTAACGTATTGAATAAAACATTCCTGGCGATCGCAATTAACGCTGACAGCTTAGATGTCCTTCGACCCTGGCATTGATTCGGCACGCTTCTCCGGTGCGATCGCTCCAATCGGTAAAAGCGGGGCCAGACGATGGTTCTGCTAACAGTTCACGCGGAAGGGAAGGATTAGAACATGAGCAACCGTAAGTAGGCTGATCGGGAACACGCAGACTCCGTCTTAATGTTGCTAGATTAGCCACAAGGCAGTGTCGAATGGGTTCGGGCAAGGCATCTTGAGGTGGTGCAAGGGGGTTATCGGGCACTAACGAAACCCAACTTTCTCCTGGTGTACCTGTAACCGCTTGCGAATAAACCCGAATATCTTTCAACACAGCTTGTCCTAGCTCTCTCGACTGTCCGCGAGAGGCTGCTTCTAAAGAACGGAACGCCAGTTGAAGCGGCGGTTGGGGATTCGGGTTGGTAGGAATAGACAGATTTCCCATGCTGTCTATCAAAAAAGATGCTTTGCCATTCAGACTGAGTACAGAATGATTAAATGCACCGTATCCTTGCAGTGTGACTCCACCCGTTGCTTCTGGTAACATGTTCAATCTGAGAAAGCCTCCTTCTGGTCGGCAATCGAGAAACAGAAGTGAACGGGATTGTGCTGGGGTGTTCAGAGCAGGCAATAACCACAAAGACAAACTTAGCGCTATCAAAAAGAATGAGCAAAGGATCTTGTTGAGTGTCATAGCGATCGCCAACGGTACAGGCAAAAGAACTGTTGTCTATTTTGCAACAATTTATCATTGAAAAAAGCAGAAGGCATCCCTTTGTCTGCCTTCTGCCGCCTGTCTTCTGCCGTTTTACATCTGCATTCTATAGACTTTATCGAAAATAAGGGTTTCGAGCTTGGAAATTGGTTTGTAGCGCGGCTGAGCCGCGCTACAAACCAATTTCCAATAAAGTCTTAGGCAATACGCTTAGCCTCAATGGTTTGAGGGAGTTTTAGAGGTTCAGGTAAGTCTGGCAAAGATAGCTCCCATCCGTTCGCCAGAGTCCATACTTTTCCATCATCTGTAATCGTTTCTTTAACAACTTCTTCTTCCAAATCTTTCTTCGCAACGTACACAGTTAAATGTCCAACTGTATTACGACGGATCATTACTTTCATGGGTTAGCCTCAATGTTTCAATTTTCAAAAAACTGTTTTGTGGGGTTTGCTTCTAGACCTGTGGTTAGTAGCGAATAAGGTGTTCTGCACCTCATCCACTACTAACCACAAGAGTAAAACCCTACCTTTATGGCACAGATGTTTTGCACCCAAAAACACGGTTCGACAACGTTTAACTGGATACAGAAGAAGATGGATGAGCGACAGGTGCGATCGCTTCGGCTGATTCTAATTCCCTGCCTCGACAGCCGACCACAAACCCAGTTGTCATAAAATGAACGGCGTAGATATAAGACGTTTGCAGGAAGGTGCCAATACTGACGACGTAGCCAACATCGCCTTTCTTGGCTAGCGTGGCTCCGATCTCCTGGCCTGGAAATGTGCCATCGTTGCGAATCAGTTTGCGCGCTCGCACTTTGTGACCGATCTCAAAAGTGGGGGGTGAATCGAGTTCTAACTCATCGGATCGCATGGGCATACCTCTCTTGGGGAATTAAACTAAGCAGTTCTTCAGTGGTCAAGTTGCGTTTGACTTGGGTGGAGCGATCGCGCACCGCTTGCAAAACCGTTTGAACTTCGTCTGACTTCAGCACAACGCCATGCCGCTGCAAGACATCCAGCACCAGGTGACGGCCAGAGTGTTTACCAACCACCAGACGGCGCTCCCAGCCCACTTCTGCCGGATCAAACGGCTCATAGGTGACTGGGTTTTGCATCACGCCATGCGCATGAATACCGGACTCATGTACAAAAGTGTTTTCACCCACTACCGCTTTCCAGGGCGGAACGGGACAGTTAGACGCTTTAGACACCAGCCGAGATAGCTCCAGCAATCGCTTGGTATCAATGCCGAGTTGGACACCATAAATTCGCTTAAGCGCCATCACGACCTCTTCCAGGGCTGCATTTCCGGCCCGCTCACCCAGTCCATTCACAGTTGTATTGACGGACAAGGCTCCAGCTTGCAGCCCAGCCAGCGCATTTGCCGTGGCTAACCCTAAATCATTGTGTGTATGCATCTCGACGGGAATCGAGAGAACACTCACTAACCGTTGGACTTTGTGAAAAGTGGTGAGTGGGTCTAAGACACCAACCGTATCGCAAAAGCGAAACCGGAATGCCCCCAGTTCCTGAGCATAACGGGCAACATCTAATAAAAAGGATTCTTCTGCTCTGGATGAATCTTCTCCACCCACTGATACCGCTAATCCATGATCTTGCGCGAACTGTATGCTGTCTTTTAGCCGTTCCAGCATGACGCGCCACTGACCGTGAAACTTAGCGGCAATCTGAATTGTGGAAACGGGGATCGAAACGTGAATCCGCTTCAATCCACACTGAATCGATGCTTGAATGTCAGACCGATTGGCCCGGTTCCAGCCTAGCAGTTCTGCGTTTAACCCCAACTCTGAAATGGTAGCGATCGCCCGCATCTCTTCGGTACCCATTGCTGGAATGCCAACTTCCAACTCGTGCACCCCGATACTATCGAGCAGAGTAGCGATCGCCACCTTTTCTTCTACATTAAATGCAACGCCCGCCGCCTGCTCACCGTCTCGTAATGTTGTGTCATTAATTCGAATCGGGTTGACTGCGCTTAAGTTACTCATGATTGACCTCGAATAAGACGTTGCATCGTAAAACCGAATCAAACAAAACGAAACACTTCTACAAACTGGTTATAAATTCGCAAAATGTGTTGTTGATTTTGGAGATTCACCAAACACAAAACAGCCGTTATCGTGTTTGTGTTTTGGCTTTCTCGCTTTCTTTTTCATTGTCTCCTAACACTCTGCCGAGCAGATAGTCATACAGAAACGTGGACACCAGACCAATGCTAAGTACCAACAGTGTAGTTTCAAACATGATCATTACCTGAATTCTGGGTTGATGAACTGTGGAGCAAACTAAAAAGCGAACCCGTAACCGAAATGAGTGACACTCGTTCCAATCTTGTATGAAGCGATCCAGACAAAAGATAGTAAGCTCTTGATCCCGTATAGATTGACGTTGTGGAGCTTCATATTGAATTGATGTTGCGCACTAACAGTACTAATTGTACTTGTAATTTCATGACTCGGCTTCTAACATTCAGCTCTTTCTCTAAATTGAAACTGATCGTCTAACCAATCAAAAATTTGAGTCAGTTGTTCCAACGTCACTAATCCGTATTGCCAGAGAATCATGGGCAGTGGATCACTGTATAACTCACGCTGTCGTAATGCGATCGCAATTTCCGCTGCTGAAATTGCTAGATCATTCTGAAGAAATTGAATGAATTGATGATCTCGGTAGTTGCGCTCCATGATGGATCATTGAACCTCGCTGAAAACTGGGTTGAGAGTCTAGTAAATATAGATGTAACGCAAACATAGATTCGGACAAAATTAAGTGCTGAGCAAAATGACGTGATCTACTGATTAACTATGCAACTGCCAGCATTGCTCTAGCCACTGGATTAACTCACTGCGGGAGGCTGTGCTCTGCATGACAACACTGCGAACTAAAAGAGCACCGATCGCATTGTTAACGTCAACGTGCAATGATCCATCTGGCACACACACACAAGGAATCATCAATTCTTGCAAGCGGTGATAAATAGACCAGCGATCGCTCCGTTCCAGCGTAATCACGTATCCTGGCGAGCTATCGGTATTCGTGAGGGAATTCAGAGGAGGAGTAGCCATTGGGAAAGAGGAGAGGGGGAGGACAAGGGGGATGGGGAAGATGGAGGGGATGGGGAAGATGGGGAAATCAAGCCTTAACCACACACCACACCCTATTCCCCAACACCTAACACCTAACACCCGCTCGCAGCTCTTGCATTTGCTGTTCTAGCTGTTCAATACGATCGAGCAGGGTGCGAATTGTGCGGGCTTCGGCGTCGGGTAGCCGGGCATGGTCTAGTGGACAATCTTGACTGCTGGTAGAGCAAATATTGCGACCGGGAACTCCAACGGCGGTACAGTTGGCTGGAACAGGCCGTAACACAATCGAACCTGCGCCAATGCGAGCATAATCACCGACGTCAATATTCCCTAAAATTTTTGCGCCAGCACCGACTACAACATGTTTACCCAGCGTTGGATGGCGTTTTCCAGTTTCTTTACCTGTGCCGCCCAGCGTTACACCCTGGTAAATCAAGCTGTAATCTCCCACAATCGCGGTTTCGCCAATCACCACACCCATGCCGTGATCAATAACAACACCTTGACCCATCACAGCACCCGGATGAATTTCAATTCCTGTTAAAAACCGTCCGATATGAGAAATAAGTCGGGGAATCACGGGAAGTCGATAGGTGTGCAGCAAGTGTGCAATACGATAAAGCACCAGGGCATGAAAGCCGGGATAGCAACACAGCACTTCTAACCAATTGCGGGCAGCGGGATCGCGTTCAAAAATGGTTCGAAAATCAGTGGCGATCGCTTGCAACAATGCAAACCGTAAATTCAACGGACGAGCAGACGGATCGGATTGCGATTGAGCACGTAGTGGGACTGATTGCTCCTTGCTACTGGGTGAGCTGCCCAGACGGGAAACATTGGTAATAGATAGGCGAGGAGGGGGCTGTAGCATGGGAATCCGGAAGATGGAGAACCGTGTCCTGTTCCCTTGCTTATATCAGGCATTGCGCTACCAGAGCGGTTAGCGAACCTGGATAAGATTTATTGAACTAATTGGAAATGTACTCAGTCACTTAAACCCAAGCTGTTCGCCTATTCAAAATTTGTTTTGGGATAGGGGGACTAGCTTTTTTAATGACAGGGATGAGTATTTATAGGGTAGGGGATTCAGTATTTCTGTACTCAATATCAAACCCATGCAGTGCCTGGGTTTGATGCCGTTTTGGAGAACTATTTTTAGCTAGCACTACACGCACTCACCTGTACTCAACGATGAATGCTTTGGAGCTTTTATCCTTTTTTCTGTATCTATATATACGATTAAATTTTATCGGTTTCAAATTTCTTCCGCAAATCTTCATAAATTGACGCAGCAGTTCTCATGTATTCCATTGGTAGCCGTGCAAGCTCACCTGTGGCGAGCTTGCACGGCTACCAATGGCGGATTTGGCGCGCCCGACGGGCGCGCCAAATCCGCCATTGGTTTCAAAATGAGAATTGCTGAAATTGATGCGACGAATGCGCAAGCTTAGGAGATTTTCGAGAAACAACATACCCGTGTAGGCTGGGTAAAGCAAAGGGTGCCCATCCATCAGAGCTTTGGGATGGGCACGGGCAAACCCCTTTGCCCATCCTACGGTTCAACTATCGGTAAGTTCTTTCCCAGAAATCTCCTTAACGTGAATTCGATAGCCCGGTTTTGGGAGAGTTTCACGAAGTGCAACTCTCCCAAAACCGGGCTATCGCCAAATTCACGTTAACTTGAGGTCATGGCAGGAAATCATGTGATACCGTCCGGTTGGGTCGGCGGGCTGCGGTGCCCCAATCAAGCAGGGCCTTGATCCCAGTCGCAGTGTTTCTTGGAGATAGCCCTGTTCTCGAAGCAGGGGTGGCCATCCGTGCTGTTGCAAAATCGCTGTAGTTCGACAAAACGCTTCTGGTAGATGATTAAACGGAATAGATGGAAACGCGTGGTGTACCGCATGATCGTTTAACCCTCCCATCAGCCACGCCATGACGGGGTGAGTATCGAGGTTACGGCAGGCATACAGTTGAGTTAATTGATGCCCCGCCGTTGATCCCCACAGTGCATAATGCTCCAGATGATCTCGTGTCTGTAGCAAAATTCCGATAACGCGCTCAAGTACGATCCAAAACAGAATGTAATCGAGCAAGCGATGGTGTCCGATGGCTATCAGAGTCAGGCTAGCTTGAACTACCAAAATACCCAGTCCATCAAGCCAGAGGTGACGCTGGAGCACTGGAGTTTGGGATTTCAGGCGCAAGGCATGAAGCGTTGTCTTTGCGATTAAACCCAATCCTCCCAGGACGAACAGATCGATCCACCACTGATGTCGAACGTACCACTGTTGCCAGGGAGGTGCCTGTTGATATTCAGCGATCGCCCACTGCACGCGTTCCGGATCGCGTAGATCGATCCCGTTCCAGGCATGGTGAAGATGATGCAGATAGGAATACGCGCCATAAGGCCACACCATCGGCCAGGAAATTAGACGGGGTGCCCCTTCGTCAAACCAGGCCCATCCAGTCAGCGTATGGTGAGTGGCATCATGGGTGCAGATGAGCCAGAAAGCGTAGAAGATTCCGGCGATCGCGGTATATCCCAGAAACCCGGCCATATTTGGTGCAGTCCAGGCCAGGGCAACAAGGCCGAGAAATACAATGCCCAGGATACTAAATCGATACACTCCCATCCAGGGATTTACGGTTTCTAAATCGGCTACGGCCAAGCGGAGGTCGCGGTTGAGTGCGTTTGGGGCAGTGCGGCTAGTTCCCATACTCCACCTAATATTTGGCTTCAGGATATGGATATCATATTCCCCAAGCCCGATTTTCCACCTGGAGTGTGGGCAGAAAACAGCAATTCTTATCGCAACTAAAAGTTTAGGAGTTTGGCAATGCCAAACCATGCCAAACCCCTATTAAGCCTCAAATTTACGTGAGTTCGACGAATGCGCAAAATGGTGTCCCGCGCGACGCGCGGGACACCATTTTGCGCCATTTCACCTGCCCGTCGAGCGGGTGAAATGGCGCTATCGAATTAACGTCAAATTTCATTTACAGCAATTCTCACTTGTGTAAACTGCGATTGTTTTTTGAGAGTCACGCAGAGCACTGCTCTCAAAAACAACCGGGCTTTAAGCGATTAAAGATCGCTGCAATTCGGTATAAATTACCCATTTGAGGTAGCTTTCGTTCGAGTTCGTCTCGGTGCCTTGTTTCCCGATTCACTGGTCGATCGCTTACCCCTCCTGGGCGAGCGTCCAGACTGCCCTTCTGCTGCATCCGGAGATTCATCAGCATCCGCGACTGCAACATTACGGTCAGAGTTAGCGGTGTGGCCGTTGTTTTCTTCCTGAGAAGATTGAGCAGTCGTTTTTGAACCGGACGCATTTTCAACCGCACGAGTGGAGCGTCTGCGTTTGGGAGCCTCTGATTCTGAGGACTCAGATTCTTCTCCAGTCGCGTTTGGTTGCGCTTTTCTCCGGCGGCGGCGCTTCTGTTCTGGCCCGGCTAATTGCTCATCGCGCTTGCTACGAGCTAAGTAGTAGCGCAGGGTTGACGCACTGATGTCTACCCCCTGATTACCCAGCATTGAAGCCACTTCGTCATAGCTATATCCTCGGTCAAGAGCAGCCGTGATCGCTTCACTCATCACGTTCACAGCTTCTTGCAAGGACCAATTTTCTTTAGGCTTTTCCGGCAGGTCATTTAGGGTGACAGTGGCCTGCTCAATTGCAGATTTAGAAATTCTTGTAGAGGATGGCGATCGCCGATTTGTCGTAATCATGTTTAAGCGTTTACGTCGAGATAAGCATTTAACGAGATGCTTTAGTTCCCAACAAGAATTAGGGGAACAAGGAGCGGCTATTAAGTAATTATCTTTAAGTTTATATAAAACTCTGCTGTACCCCTCATCCTTGAGTGAGATGTTTTTGAAGCAATTTCAGTAGAACACCTATTTCACATTCTGTTCTACAGAAGACTAATTTTCTCAACTCAATACAATCAGAAAAATTAGTTTTCTTTGTCTATGGTTTATTGTGATACTCATTTATTTCTGATCTACTGAACGTAAGCAAGCAACAACATGCTGGTTAATTAGTTCTTCTCAATCACGTCAGTACTCACAAAATGAAATTCAAGTTTAGTATCATCCAATACTTTAAACAAAAGAATAAAAGCCCGGCAAAACCGGGCTAACTATGTTGCTCATTACTTGCTGTCCATTGTGCTAACTTAACTCCGAGTTCCCTTCTGTCTAAAGATAGGTATGCCTGACCCTGAGCTAAGGAGTGTAGCATTCGGCTTGCTCTGTCTAGGTTGTACTTATTAACTCGATAACTTTGGAGAGAATACAGCGAGCAGTAAAAAACCCGGTCGAATGCCGGGTTTGTCGCTGTTCATTAGTTATCTTCATTGTTATAAGCTGGTTTGATCCCCTAATTCTGTCTTTGGATAGATTTTGCATCAACGGATTTTTTATTCAGTGAGGGTTAACGTGAGTTCAGCAATTCTCAGTATATAAATCGGTGGTTATGCAAGTTTGCCGCAAGCGAGATTGCATGGCCATCGATTGTGGTTTTGGCACGCCCGACAGGCGCGCCAAAACCACAATCGGTTTCAAAATGAGAATTGCTAACGTGAACTCGCACTTTAAGCAGCATTGGATACAGGTAATTCGATGCGGAATTCTGTGCCCTGCCCAGGTTGACTAATACAGCGAATCTGGCCGCCGTGCCCCTGACAAATAATTTGATAACAAATGGATAGACCTAACCCCGTACCCTGACCAATTTCTTTGGTAGTGAAAAAGGGATCAAAAATCCTTGCTTGAATATCGGCAGGAATTCCTGGCCCGTTATCGGCGATAGAGATGCCGACCCAATTCGAGTTGATTGACCAGGTTTTAATCGTAATTTCGGCTTGATTTCCGGCAGCATCCAGCGCGTTGCTGAGGATATTCAAAAAAACCTGGTTAATTTGCCCTGCGTGGCATTCCACTAACGGAATCTGACCGTATTGTTTAATAACTTTCGCGCCAGCCTTCATGCGATGCTGCAAGATCAGCAATGTACTTTCTAACCCTTCATGCAGATTAATCGGCTTGCGGTTTGATTCATCGACGCGGGAAAAATTGCGCAGTGTTAGTACAATCTCTCGAACACGCTTCGTGCCCTCTTTCATCGATTGCAGCAGTTTAGGAAAATCTTGACGGACGTAATCCAGTTCCACGCTAGCATTTAACTCCGCGATCGCCGCTGGTTGGGGATAGTGTGACTCATAGATTCTAACCGTCTGCTCTAGCGCATCGGCGTAGGATTGGGCATAGGGCAGATTGGCATGAATAAAGTTAATGGCATTGTTGATCTCATGCGCAACACCTGCCACCATTTGTCCCAAACTGGATAGCTTTTCCGTTTGAACCAACTGCATCTGAGTATTTTTGAGTTCATCCAGCGTATCCTGCAACTGCTGGGTTTGGCTTTGAGCCTGAGTAGCAGAAGCTTGAACTTGAGCATATAGCTCAGCCTGCTGAATGGCGATCGCCATTTGAGTTGCGATCTGGCGCAGTAATTCCGCTTCCCAGGTTTGCCACGCTCTAGGGTTGCAACACTCATGGGCCAGGAGCAAGCCCCACAATTTGCCGCCCGTCAAAATCGGTACGATCAGGTTGGCTTTGACCTGGAGACGCTGCAAAAACTCAACGTGACAGGAATCTAACCCGGCTTCCAAAATGTTGTCGATCGCGCGAACTCGCCCACCTTCATACAAACGGGCATAGTCAGCGCTAAAACAATTATCCTGGCTAAAATCTCCCAGCGTAGACTGCCACCCCTCTCCGACCTCCTCAATGACGACTTTCCCCTGCCATTGTTCACCAAATTGGTAAATCAAGACGCGATCGGTTTTGAGAAAGCGGCGTACTTCCTGGACGGCAGTTTGCAGAATCACATCCAAATCCAGGGTGCGGTGAATCTGATTAGTGATCAGCCGCAGCAACGATTCACGCTGCATCTGATGTTGAACTGCTTCATGGCACTTGGCCTGATCAATGGCGGCAGTTAAACGCTGGATGACTTCCGTAATAAGCTGCTGCTCGGTATGCGTCCAGTACGCTGTGTTACCGTCTTCCGGGAAATATCCCCGTCGAATGAATTCTACAACTCCATGAAATTGGCCCTGATACACCAGCGGAGAAGCCCATCCAATATAATGATCGTCCAGCCATTCAGCCGCAGTTCCAGCGGCATCTTGCCGAAGAGAACCAGAAGACCACACGATTTCGGATAGACTCGGCGAATTGATTAATGCTTGCAGATGAGGATGGTCTGCCGTGAATACCCTCACTCCTACCCCTGGTGAAATATCGGCCTGATATTCGCCTCTCACCATCAAAACGTCTTGATTATCCGATTCTGCAATCAAGATGCGAATGCGATCGCAATTCACCGCCTGCCCCAACAATCGGCAAACATTGGCCAGCATCTCATTCAAATCCAATGTCTTACAGATTTCGCTATAAATTCGATTGGTCAACGTTAATTGCTGAATCTGCTGCTGAATCAATTCGTTGAGAACCTGCTGTTGATCGGATTGAGATGGAAAAGATGAGTCTTGATTCACTTCCACAAGCATAAGAAGAAGGGGCAGCCTTAAAGGAGGTTAGTTTTACGGGTCGTCAGGGGTCGCTGATCAGTTGTCATTTATAGATAGCCTTTGTATGCAACCCAATAATCAATAAGGAATAACCAATGACCAAGTGACCATCCGAATAGTACGGATATTAATTAAGTAGTGCACCCATCTAAATATCGCTTGTGCAGAGTAAAACTCATGCATGAGGCGATCGCCAACGTCGAGAGTTTTAACTCACGATTACCATCGTCAACGGTAATTTTTATAGCTTATAGAAACTTAAAATATTTCTTATCAAGAGTGGATTAACCCTTGGATAGAACTTTTACAAGTAATTCCAGGGTTACCAGCGTAATCTTTAACACATTAGACGAATCGTTGTTACCCTAGACACGCTTAAACACGTTACGAATTCAGCGGCAAAGGTAGAGGCTCTTTAAACCAACCTTGTGAAGCCAGTCTCAAACCCCAGTCCGCAGAGGCAACCTTTGTTCAGGTAGCCGCGGCTTCAGTCGCAAGGCAACGTCTCAGTCCCCGACCGTCCATTCAGTCCCCGACCTTCCGTTTGATAGACGTTAGAGAGCAGGGGCGATCGCTACCGTTAACTAGCTTAGGATCGTGGATTTAATAAAACCCGAAACTTAATTTTTGAAAGCGCGGCTCTGCTTGGCTTTCAAAAATTAAAAATTTGGTTTTAATTCGTTCGCGATCCTTCATGTCGTAGTTAATGGGGCGACGATGAAAGACATTTCGATCATGGCGCGGAGAATTTTGCTGTTGAGCGCCGTCATTATAGTGATTGGATTCCTGGCGTATCAACTTGAGTTAGCCCTACCCGCTGCACCTAACATTAATGCTACATTTACGCCCCTGACCAAACCTGCACCCCAAGCGCTGGGTTCCTATGACGTACTCGGATACGTCGTTGACCCTGACGAGGCCAAAGAGCTGCTGCAAACCGATGAGGGACGCCAGAAACTATCGCCTGAACAGGGGGCGCTCGCAGTTACTCAAGATCTGATCGACCTGGGACGTAAAACTTTTTACGAAGAGACGTTTGGTAACGAAATCTTCCAAACCGATGTGGTGGGAGCGCTGAATGGCCCGATCAATCTGGTAACCATGCTGAAGGCGATCGCTCGATTGGGGGGCAAGCCAACCACGAATTTACAAATTCCCCTGGATCAGGATGTCACGATTGGGGGACAGGAATTTAAGAAAGGAACGCTCCTGAATACGGGGATCGATGTCCCGGAGCGGAGTGTGATTCCGTTAGGAATGAAAGTTTCCCTTCAGCATGGCAAAATTCGGGCGGGGATCACCTGCGCCTTGTGTCATGCCACCGTGGATGCAAAGAGTGGGCGAGTCCTGGAAGGCGCACCGAATAATGATGTAGATGCGGGACTGGTGTTAGCCTTTGCTTCCAATTCTGCGGCGATGTTTCGCCAGACTGGAGTGAATCCGACGGAATTGCCGTTGGGCGATCGCACCTATATTAATGCAGACGGAGAGGTTGCCCGCTTACCGGATGCCAAAGCCGTCGAAGATGCTGTAGATGCGCAGTTGCTCAGTTGGCCTCCCGGCAATTTTGATTCCAGTGGAACGCTGGTCAACAATCCCGCTCAAAACCCGTCATCTTACACATTTGACGCGTATCCCTACGGCTGGAGCGGCTTTTCGTCGATTGGCTGGTTTCATGGGTTAACCACGCTCAACAATAATGTTCACGCCACCAATTCAGACGCGACAACCGGAGCCGATTCTAGCGAACCGATCCTTGGCATTGATAAAGAAACTTATTTGGGTCTGATCCTGCAAAATTCTGCGAATCCGGCCTTTCGCTTACCAGAGGGAGTGAAGCCCTCCGAT
Source organism: Crinalium sp. (assembly GCA_036703095.1). Classification (GTDB taxonomy): domain Bacteria; phylum Cyanobacteriota; class Cyanobacteriia; order Elainellales; family Elainellaceae; genus DATNPS01. The sequence continues at coordinate 25,873 of DATNPS010000503.1, forward strand.
TTCTTTAACCAGATTGATCCGACTCCTGGCGCACCGGGCATTAACCGAACGATCACCATGCCCGGCTATCCCAAAGGATCTCCCTTCATGCTGGATGGTTTGATGGCCAGCACGCCCGGATATCAGGTTGCGAAACAGCTTAACGCGATGTCGGCATGGCAAAACACACTGGCTCCCCCTCCCAATGTCAACCTGCAAAATACAGCCGCCGTTGAACGGGGTGCCGCCATATTCACTAAAGCTGGATGTGTGTCGTGTCACAGCGGGCGCACCTTGACCAATCATCGTGTGATCGCTCAGGACGAAGTTGGCACACAGCCCTCGCGAGCATCCACCCTGGCTCCCTTTGCGCGCGTATTTACCGCACCTCAAACCTATCCCAATAGCGTCTCGGTGCCCCTGCCGTCCGAACCACCTATCTTAAATGTGCCAACGGATATTACACCCGTTGCTGATCAACAGCTTGCCTATGCAGTTAACAATCCGGCTGGCGGGTACAAAGTTCCCAGTTTGATTGGGCTATATGTCACCGCTCCTTATCTTCACGACGGTGGAGTGGCCGCCAGTGCCGATGCTTTGAAGCAAGAAACTCCCGATGCTGAGTTTGCGATCGCCAATCCAGATCATCTGGGTATGCCAGGAACTGTCATGCAGTTTATTCTTCCCGATCCAGCCGCCAGTTTGCGAGTGCTGGTTGACCGCAAGCTCAGACAGAAAACAGTCGCTGTTAATCGGGCGAATGAAGAGTTGGGGCGATCGCATATCGACGGCAGTGGCCACAACTACTGGGTTGATCCAGAAGCGGGATTTACAGTGCAAGACCAGACTGACCTGATTCAATTCCTCTTATCGCTAGACGATGACCCGCAGGTTATTCCAGCAGCCCAATAATGTTGTAGGAGCAAAGCGTTTTATTCTCGTTGCCAAGCTCCTGCTTGGCAACGAGAATAACGAGGACATCAACGTTGATCCCCGGCTCTTGAATCTTCCATCCCGTATCTGTAAACACAATTAAGATTTTCCAGATTTGCATCCAAACGATCGAAAATCTAAATCAAAGAGCTAAAACGTGACGAGCATTACTAAATATCTCTGGTTTTTGTAAAAAAATTTACGTTTCACACTTTCTCGAAAGAAAATGATATTTTAGATACAGAATGAATTTTCGAGGAGACTACTGGGGTAGTCTTTAAATGGACTACCCCAAATTTTTTAAATCATTCATTGTTAACCGCTTAAAAACACTGTTTTAAGTTCAGCTTGAGTGCAAATTAAAAACAAATTAAAAGTACTCAAAAATCCATCAAACCTTTGTAGAGAAGGGGTTTCAGGTGAGTGCATAAATGCATGTTCCCCCACCTGGAAATACTCACGCCCTTACTTAGAAATACTCGCACCTCAACCCCAACATTTTTTTTGAAAGCCGCTAAATCAGGGATAGAGCGCGTGAGTACATTTCTAATTAATTCAATAAATTTCTATCGAGCCGATTTTACAGTTGCGCTTTGAAGCGGCTGATATAAATTTCATAACGCCAATCACACAAGCCTCTTACGAGAGCCGAGTTCGAATCGACTTCCAGTTAGATGCTGAGTGATGTAGAGCGATGATGTGGCACTCATTCCCTTGACCGAAAGCCGCGATCGCATCCAAGACTAATTTCACCCCTCTGAAAGCCGTTCTAGAGCAAACGTGCTAAAAACAAGGGTCTTCTAACTTGCGTAGGCAAATTTTGTGAATGTAGTCGCGGCTTCTCTCTTTTTTGGGTTATCTAAATGGATCTGGGATTGAACCACACCCTTTAGAAGAATTAACCGAAGAAGCAAACTCATTTTAGTGCAATTCATCCTCTCCGGCGTCGATCAGTCCCTCTCACCCCGGAAATTCATTCAATGACACCACCTACCGCCGCTCCCGCGAAGTCTCCAGCGACCGATATTGTGGTTACGAAGAACACGGTTACGACGAAGGCCAGTTCAGATAGCTGTGGTTGCAGTACTAACAGCAGTCCAAAGATCGAAATGGATGAACGTATGAGGGAGCGCATTGAAAAGCATCCCTGTTACAGCGAAGAAGCACATCATCACTATGCTCGGATGCACGTTGCTGTTGCTCCTGCGTGTAATATTCAATGTAATTACTGCAACCGTAAGTATGATTGTGCGAATGAAAGCCGTCCTGGTGTGGTGAGTGAATTGTTGACGCCAGAAGAAGCAGCCCACAAGGTTCTGGTGATTGCAGGTAAGATTCCTCAAATGACCGTGTTAGGCATTGCGGGGCCTGGTGATCCGCTAGCGAATCCTGAAAAAACATTCCGCACGTTTGAATTAATTGCGGACAAAGCACCAGACATTAAACTCTGTTTGTCTACAAACGGATTGATGTTACCAGATTACGTCGATCGCATTAAACAGTTAAATGTTGATCACGTTACCATTACGATCAATATGGTAGACCCAGAAATCGGCACCAAGATTTATCCCTGGGTTCACTACCGCCGCAGACGTTATAAAGGTCTGGAAGCCGCTAGAATTTTGCATGAGCGGCAGATGGAAGGATTACAGGCTCTCAAAGAGGCCGACATCCTCTGCAAGGTCAACTCCGTGATGATTCCGGGGATTAACGACGGGCACCTGGTAGAAGTCGATGAAGTAATCCGTTCCAAAGGGGCATTCCTCCACAACATCATGCCCCTGATCTCTGCCCCCGAACACGGCACACACTTTGGTCTAACAGGCCAGCGTGGCCCAACGCCTAAAGAATTAAAGGCATTGCAAGACGAGTGCGCTGACAGCAACATGAAAATGATGCGTCACTGCCGCCAATGTCGGGCTGATGCGGTTGGATTACTCGGTGAAGATCGCTCGCAGGAATTCACCAAAGACAAATTCATGGAAATGCAGCCAGAATATGATCTGGAAACGCGCCAAGAAGTTCATGCTGGCATCGCTCAATTCAAAGAAGAAATTAAATTGGCGAAAGCGAAGGTGAAGCCCAGCCAGAGAATTCTCAACAGTCCCAAAATCCTGGTGGCTGTGGCAACCAAAGGTGGTGGAATTGTCAACCAACACTTTGGCCATGCAAAAGAATTTCAAATCTTTGAAGTTGATGCGAATGAAGCAAAGTTTGTTGGACATCGCAAGATCGATCATTACTGCCAGAGTGGTTATGGTGAAGAAGCGACGTTAGACAACATCATCCAGTCGATTTCGGATTGCAAAGCTGTCTTGGCGTCTAAGATTGGCAATTGCCCTCAGGAAGAGTTAAAGAAAGCTGGCTTACAGGTGGTTGAAGCCTACGACGTGATTGAGAAAGTTGCTCGCGAATTCTACGACCAATACCTGCAAACACAAGGAGTGTAGCTATGGCTTACACCATCACGAGTCAGTGTATTGCTTGCGATCGCTGTCGGTCGGTCTGTCCTACGAATGCTGTAAAACGTGACGGAACATCGTTCTGGATTGATATAAATCTCTGCAACAACTGCGTTAACGCTTACAGTGTTCCTCAATGTTGGGCAAGCTGTCCGACTGATACAGGATGTATGTCCTTCATGAGTGGAGTGACAGCCGTAGCAAGCCAGAAACCTTCATCGCAAACTGAGCAACACTCAGCCGACTATTGGGAATCCTGGTTCACAACATATGACCGGATGGTGTCTCGCCTGAGAACCGCTAAGCGATCGGAATATTGGCAACAATGGTTTGATGCTTATGCCAAAGTGCTATCTAAACAGCTTCAAACTCAAACAAATACAGATAATGTTTCGGCACATTGATAGCCAAACTCCGATCGCGTGAAGCTACGAATTCATCAACCCTGTAGGGCTTGGCAATGCCAAGTCCCTACCTCGAACATCGCCGCATTTGAATTCACGTTTCGCTACACTTCTTTTTTTGTATTTCGTCTGAACTGCTGTCACATCATTTTTCTTGGGAATCCACCATGCAAATCTGTACTCATCCCACCAATCCAACGATTTATCTTGACAACAACGCAACGACTAAAGTTGATCCGGCTGTTGTAGCCGCAATGCTACCGTACCTGGAAGAGTATTACGGCAATCCCTCCTCTATGCACTCCTTTGGTGGACAGGTCGGCAAAGCCATTAAAGAAGCGCGATCGCAAGTTGCAGCCTTACTGGGAGCCGCTGAAGATTCAGAAATTATTTTCACCAGTTGCGGTTCTGAAGGAAACAACACAGCGATTCGTGCAGCATTAGCGGCTCAACCCGATAAGCGTCACATCATCACCACTCAAGTTGAACATGCCTGCGTGATGAATGTATGCAAACAGCTAGAGAAGCAAGGATATACCGTTACCTATTTGTCCGTTGATGGTCGAGGCCAATTAGATTTGTCGGAATTGGAAGCAGCGTTAACCGGAAATACCGCGTTAGTCACAACGATGTATGCCAACAACGAAACGGGTGTGATTTTCCCAATTGAACAAATCGGTTCAATGGTAAAAGAGTACGGTGCAACGTATCACGTCGATGCAGTGCAGGCCGTTGGTAAGATTCCCCTCAATCTGAAAACCAGCAGTATTGATTTACTCACCTTATCGGGACACAAGCTTCATGCACCCAAAGGCGTTGGTGCGCTATACGTGCGGCGTGGATTCCGATTCCGTCCGTATTTGCTAGGTGGTCATCAGGAACGCGGACGTCGCGCCGGAACCGAAAACGTAGCGGGTATTGTCGGACTTGGCAAAGCCGCCGAACTGGAACAAATTTATCTCCAGTCAGCCGTGGCTCAGGAACGGAAGTTGCGCGATCGCCTCGAAAAAGGCATCCTCTCCGCTATCCCCAATTGTGAAGTGAATGGCGATCGCGTTAACCGCTTACCCAACACCACCAACATCGGCTTCAAATACATCGAAGGAGAAGCCATTCTCTTATCGCTCGACAAATATGGCATCTGCGCTTCCTCCGGTTCTGCCTGCACCTCTGGCTCTCTAGAACCCTCTCACGTATTACGGGCGATGGGTTTACCCTACACCACACTGCACGGTTCCATTCGCTTTAGCCTGTCGCGCTACACCACGGATTTTGAAATCGATCAAGTTCTCAACATCCTGCCTCCCATCATCGAGCGTCTTAGAGCGCTCTCTCCCTTCAATAGTGATGAAGCGGCGTGGCTGCAAGATAGAGCAGTAGCAGTGAATTAAGGGCAGAAGGCAGAGGGCAGAAGGCAGGAGCCAGGAGTCAGGAGTCAGGAGTCAGCTCAGCACTCAACAACTCTCCCCCATTTTCCCTAACACCCCACACCCCATACCCAACACTTAACACCTAACACCTAACACCAGGAATTGCCATGTGGGACTATACCGAGAAAGTATTAGATCTCTTTCACAACCCGAAGAACCAAGGAGCGATCGACAACGGAGATGAGCCAGATGTAGCGGTTGTATTTGGTGAAGTCGGCAGTATCGCCTGCGGTGATGCGCTCAGGCTGCACCTCAAGATTCAAGTCAGTGCTGATACGATTCTGGATGCCCGGTTTCAAACCTTTGGCTGTACGAGTGCGATCGCCTCTTCCTCTGCTCTCACCGAGCTAATTAAGGGACTGACACTGGATGCGGCTCTGAATATCACCAATCGCGATATTGCTGAGTATCTGGGCGGTTTGCCCGAAGCGAAAATGCACTGCTCTGTGATGGGTCAGGAAGCACTGGAGGCTGCCATCTTCAAATATCGCGGGATCGAAGTTGAAGCTCACGATGATGATGAAGGCGCGCTAGTTTGTTCTTGCTTTGGCATCAGTGACAGCAAGATTCGTCGTGCCATTATTGAAAACAATTTAACGACAGTCGAACAAGTCACAAACTACGTGAAAGCAGGCGGCGGATGCGGTACATGCCTGGTCAATATTGAAGACTTAATTGAGTCTGTCCTGAATGAAGCCGCTTCAATACCATCTCGCATTGCCGCTGAACTCGGAACCGCTCAGGACAGCACTGAACCCAAGAAACCCCTGACCACCGTACAAAAGATTTCCCTGATTCAACAAGTTCTCACTGAAGAAGTGCGACCTGTGCTGCTGGCGGATGGTGGTGATGTGGAACTGTTTGATGTCGATGGCGATCGCGTTCTCGTCACTCTAAAAGGCGCATGTGGTTCCTGTTCCAGCAGCACGGACACCCTGAAATATGCGATCGAAGCGCGGTTACGAACAAGAATTCTACCGACTTTGGTGGTTGAGGCAGTGTGAGTCGAGTTTAGCAATCATGAATGATGTTGGATTGATTGCAACTACCCAATAACGACAAAGCAACGTGTATGTCTTTTAGTCAAGTTGAATCTGTTTTGACGGTTGAGCGATCGCCTCCTGTGAGACCTCGACAGCTCAAACCCGGAGTGCGTCAATGACAACGTAGCGCATTCTATCGAACCAAACCAAAGGTGTGTTTAATACACCCAACAGCTAACCAAACCCTCAAGGAGAAAGAACATGGCTGAGATGAGACAGATTGCATTCTACGGTAAAGGCGGTATTGGTAAATCCACCACATCGCAAAACACCATTGCAGGTCTGGCCGAATTAGGCGAACGGATCATGATCGTGGGTTGTGACCCTAAAGCTGACTCGACTCGTTTGATGCTGCACAGCAAAGCTCAAACAACCATTCTGCACTTGGCCGCTGAGCGGGGCGCTGTAGAAGACCTGGAACTGGAAGAAGTATTGCTGACGGGTTACAAAGATGTGAAATGCGTTGAGTCTGGTGGTCCCGAACCCGGTGTGGGTTGCGCAGGCCGGGGTATCATCACTGCCATTAACTTCCTGGAAGAAAACGGCGCATACGAAGATCTCGACTTTGTTAGCTACGACGTATTGGGCGACGTTGTTTGCGGTGGTTTCGCAATGCCTATCCGTGAAGGCAAAGCTCAAGAAATTTACATCGTCACCTCTGGTGAAATGATGGCGATGTATGCCGCTAACAACATTGCACGAGGCATTCTGAAGTACGCTCACTCCGGTGGTGTGCGCTTGGGTGGCTTGATCTGTAACAGCCGTAAAGTTGACCGGGAAATTGACTTGATCGAAACGTTGGCTGCTCGTCTCAATACCCAAATGATCCACTTCGTTCCTCGCGACAACGTGGTTCAACACGCTGAGTTGCGCCGGATGACGGTAATTGAATACGCACCCAACTGCAACCAGGCCAACGAATACCGCGCGCTGGCTAAGAAGATCAAGGAAAACACCAAACTCACCATCCCAACTCCCATCTCAATGGACGAACTGGAAGAACTGCTGGTTGAGTTCGGCATCCTGGGCGATGACAAAGAGTTCGAACACCTCGTTGGTAAGACGGCTGACGAAGCTCCTGTCGCTGCCGTTTAGTCTCGTCTGATATCCCTTGTCCGTAGGTTGGGGAAGCACCTGTACCCAACACCTAAAACCGCTAACCCAACCTACATTTCTTCTTATCCTTTCCCCCTCGTCCTTCCCCTCTAGAGAGGAACACCATGACCTACACAGAAGATAAACCAGCGCTTGACACAGACAATGCAGCGCCCGAAGTCGACAAAAAAGCGCTGATTCAAGATGTCCTAGAAGTATATCCAGAGAAAGCTCGCAAGAAGCGGGAAAAGCATCTGAATGTCTACGAAGAAGGTAAATCGGATTGCGGCGTAAAGTCCAACATCAAGTCTGTTCCTGGTTCCATGACCACCCGTGGCTGTGCTTATGCTGGTTCTAAGGGTGTGGTCTGGGGACCGATCAAAGACATGATCCATATCAGCCACGGCCCTGTTGGATGCGGTTACTACTCCTGGTCTGGTCGCCGTAACTACTACATCGGCACCACCGGGATTGATACCTTCGGTACGATGCAGTTCACCTCCGACTTCCAGGAACGCGACATCGTATTTGGCGGTGACAAAAAACTGGCCAAGCTGATTACCGAATTGGAAGATCTCTTCCCGCTTAATCGCGGTGTTTCAATTCAATCTGAGTGCCCAATTGGGTTGATTGGAGATGACATTGAAGCGGTTGCGAAGAAGTCTGCTAAAGAAATCGATAAACCTGTTGTGCCTGTACGTTGTGAAGGCTTCCGGGGTGTATCACAATCTCTCGGTCACCACATTGCAAACGATGCTGTGCGCGACTGGATCTTCCCTCGCTACGACAAAGCCAAGAAAGAAGGCACATTGGCGATCGACAGCACCCCTTATGATGTAGCTATTATCGGTGACTACAACATCGGTGGAGATGCCTGGTCTAGCCGCATTCTGCTCGAAGAAATTGGCTTGCGCGTTGTGGCTCAGTGGTCGGGTGATGGTACCGTGACCGAGATGGTCAACACCCCCTCTGTGAAGCTGAACCTGGTTCACTGCTATCGCTCGATGAACTACATCAGCCGCCACATGGAAGAAGCTTACGGAATTCCATGGTTGGAATACAACTTCTTTGGCCCCACTCAAATCGCTGAATCGCTACGGACGATCGCCGCTCGATTTGATGAAACCATCCAGCAGAAAGCAGAAGAAGTTATCGCCAAGTATCAAGCTCAAACGGAAGCGGTGATCGCCAAGTATCGCCCCCGCTTAGAAGGCAAGACAGTTGCACTGATGGTCGGTGGTCTGCGTCCTCGTCACGTTGTTCCCGCCTTCTATGACCTGGGAATGAAACTGATTGGTACAGGTTATGAATTTGGCCACAACGACGACTACAAACGCACCACTCACTATGTTGAGAACGGCACGTTAATTTACGACGACGTTTCAGCGTATGAATTTGAACAGTTTGTCAAAGAACTGAAGCCTGACCTCATTGCATCTGGCATTAAAGAGAAGTATGTGTTCCAGAAAATGGCACTTCCCTTCCGCCAAATGCACTCCTGGGATTACTCCGGCCCCTATCACGGCTACGACGGTTTCGCGATCTTCGCCCGTGACATGGATCTCGCCCTCAACAGCCCTACCTGGAGCCTGATTGGTGCACCCTGGAAAAAGGCTGAGTAGGGTGTTGGGTGTTAGGGGTTAGGAAGAAGCGATGGGGGAGATAGGGATGATGGGGACGATAGGGAAGAAATGATTTCCTTAATGACCTCACTCTCCCTACCCTCCCCACCTCCTCCATCTCCCCTACCTTACCCCCCGAGCCCAACCCCCCCCCCCCCCAA
>DATNPS010000504.1:0-6419 GCA_036703095.1 Crinalium sp.
CGGTATCGTTGCATACATGGGGCGTCAGTGGGAATTGAGCTATCGTCTGGGAATGCGTCCCTGGATTGCGATCGCATTTTCGGCTCCGGTTGCAGCGGCTACGGCTGTCCTTCTGGTTTATCCAATCGGGCAGGGCAGCTTTTCAGAGGGGCTGCCGCTGGGCATTGCGGGTACCTTTCACTTCATGTTTTCCTTCCAATCCGATCACAACATTCTGATGCATCCGTTACACATGCTTGGCGTTGCAGGCGTCTTGGGTGGAGCACTCTTGAGTGCAACCCACGGTTCATTAGTCACGGCCAGCCTGATTCAGGAAACGACCGATTTGGAATCGGTCAATGCAGGCTATCGCTTTGGTCAGCAGGAAGCCACCTATAACCTGATGGCAGGTCATGCAGGCTATTTAGGACGGTTGTTAATTCCCCCACTCGCCTTTCGCAACAGCCGCACAGTTCACTTTTTGCTGGTTGCCCTACCGACCTTGGGCATCTGGTCTGCGGCATTGGGGATTGGCGTCATGGCCTTTAACCTGAACGGCTTTAATTTCAATCAATCGATTTTGGACAGCCAGGGTAGGGTGATTCCCACCAACGCGGATATCCTCAATCGGGCGACATTAGGCATTCAGGTGATGCACGCCCCCAATACGCATCATTTTCCAGAAGCGTTGGCCAGTGGTGATGCGGTTCCTGTCAGTCTTGTCGCTCCGGCGATCGGCTCTCACAGCTAGACCAATCTTGCCGTAACACTGCCGTCTCGGCGGTGATCATTGACCGTGCAGATTGCCTGCGGCAAGCTTGCACGGTCAATGATTGCAGGTTTTGCAGTCAAGGATGAATGGCTAACACCAGGATTGTTCTCCGGGAGGATTGTGCAACAGTTCGCGAATATTCGCTTCGATCACTCGATATCCCACATTTCCATTGAGTCTTTGTCGTCCTTCATTAAAAATCAGCGTCGGGCTGACCGATACCGTATGTTCCTTGACCAGATCAAAATCCTTGGACAATTGTGCATACGCTTCGCCGCTATCAATCTGCTCCTGAATAGCCGCGATCGGAAGTCCTAACTCTTCAGCAATGGCAAACTGCACTTTGCGATCGGACACATTAGCCAATTTCGTAAAAAATGCCTCCCGAAATGCCCATATCGCTTTTTCAAAAACTTTCTCTGTGCTGGGGATAATCTCTTTCACCTCTAGCAAATGAATCGCATGGAGAAATAGATGACAGGAGGTGGATGAGGGTGGAACAACCTGAGTCCAGATGTCGGAATGAACGGTGATGTGATTAAACTTTTTCGTCACCTCTTGAACGTGATCGCTATAGGCTTTTAAGCCACCACGATCGCGCCATCGATTCTCCAGTTTTTCACGAGCATTGCCAAAGATAGGAACAAAGTGATGGTCAATTAGAATTTTGTCCTGAAAGTTTGTCGTCAGTTCATCCAGACGAATCTGAGCGATATACGCCCAAACACAAAGAACATCAGAAAAATAGGAGATACGAATCGGTTCCATTGCTGTAGTGATAAACGTAAGGAATGATACGAGATAAGAGTGTAAAGGATAGCGAGATCACAAAAACGTTCTTTACTCAGTATGTCAAAAAGTTGTACTGATATTTGAACGGCACCCACAAATCCCTACAGCGTCCTCACAACTTCCCCATATTTAAGTTTTACCGTCAAAGTTAGAAACACCTGCCATCATCAAGAGCTACCTATTCACCCATGCCCATTCTTGTAAAAATTTGGGTAGATTCAGGAGCGTAGACTTATGAAAATCCTCACGATTTTAGGTAGTCCTAAAAAACACGGTAACACCGCTACCGTGTTAAATCAGTTTGAAGCGCTGAGCGCTCCCACACACGCTATTGAGCGGATCAACCTGGCAGATTACACTCTGCGTGACTGTTTGGGGTGCAACGTTTGCCAGGGAAAGTTGAACGAACCGGGCTGCGTTCAAAAAGACGATACGACGGCCATTATCGATCGCATTTTGGCAGCGGATGTCGTCATTTATGCAACGCCACTGTATGCCTGGAGTTTTTCGGCATCCATGAAAGCCCTGATCGATCGACAATACTGTTTAACTAAATGGCACGGACATCAACTGGCAAATGCGCTACTGGCGGGCAAACCCACCGCCCTGCTCGTCACCTGCGCTGGGCCAGTAGAAGGAAATACAGATTTGATTCAAACCACGTTTGATCGAATTATGAGCTATACCCAGAGTCATATGGTGGGTCAGTATATTGTTCCTTTCTGCACCACACCTGATCAGTTGGGAGACAGTGCTACAGCTACGGCTAAAGCCATGTTTAACGATATCTCTCAACTCGCGCGATCGCCCTCTCCCTCTAACAACATGACGCTAAATCCTTAGGATGGTGGATTTAATAAAACCCGAAACTTAATTTTTGAAAGTGCTGCTCTGCCGCATTTTCAAAAATTAAAAATTTGGTTTGAATTTATCTATGATCTCTAGCGTGTCGCACCAACCGTTTATTCTCACAACGTCGCTATGGCATGGAACCCTAAACCCCTCGAATCTCTGTATCCGGATGTACCCAGTCCACCTGGCGTAGTGTTTCATATTCGCGGCATCACGAAGGTGTACCGGATGGGTGAGGTGGAAGTCCATGCCCTGCGATCGCTCGATCTGGATCTGTACGAACGGGAATTGGTGGTCTTGTTGGGGCCATCGGGCAGTGGTAAGTCAACCTTGCTAAATATTTTGGGAGGGCTGGATGTGCCGTCTAGCGGTCAGTTTTGCTTTCGCGATCGCGATCTCACCCACGCCAGCGATGCCGAACTGACCCGCTTCCGCCGAGATTGCGTTGGCTTCATTTTCCAGTTTTATAACCTGATTCCCAGCCTCACCGCTCGCGAAAATGTGGCATTGGTAACGGAAATTGCCCATCACCCCATGCGTCCCGAACAGGCGTTAGACATGGTGGGCCTGAGCGATCGCCTGGATCACTTTCCCGCTCAGCTATCGGGGGGAGAACAACAGCGGGTTGCCATTGCCCGCGCGATCGCCAAACGTCCAGAAGTGCTGCTCTGCGACGAACCGACTGGAGCGCTCGATTATCAAACTGGGAAACTCGTGCTAGAAGCATTAGCGCAGGTGAATCACAATCTGGGTACCACCACTGCGATCATTACACACAACGCTGGCATTGCCGCGATGGCAGACCGAGTCGTGACGATGCGGAGTGGACAAATTACGCACATTCAGCAAAACAGCCAGAAACTCACACCCGCCCAACTGGAATGGTAAAGGGGTAATCGGCGATGTCAGCCCTCGATCGCAAACTGATTCGTGACCTGCTGCACCTGTGGGGACAAGTGCTGGCGATCGCGCTAATTGTGGCCTGTGGCATTGCGATCTTCGTAGCGATGCAGAGCACGTATGAGTCACTGCAATTATCACAATCAACCTATTACAACGAATACCGATTCGCACAGGTGTTTGCACAACTGAAACGAGCACCGGAGTCGCTCACCGAGCAGATTCGGGCGATTCCCGGTGTTGCACAAATCCAAACGCGAGTGGTTGTGAATGTCACGCTGGATTTGCCAGACCGGGTAGAACCTGTAACCGGACGTTTAGTATCCCTGACTGAACGGCAGGCTCCTATGTTAAATGACCTGTACATCCGGCAGGGGCGCTATTCCGATGCGGCACAGGGAGACGAAGTGCTGATCAGCAAAGCCTTTGCAAACGCGAATCAATTGCGTCTGGATGATACGCTGGGAGCCGTGATTAACGGACGCTGGCAACCGCTGCGCATCGTGGGGATTGCACTATCTCCAGAGTATATTTACGAAATTCGCAGCGGTGATGTTTTTCCGGATAATCGCAGCTTTGGTGTGCTGTGGATGGGGCGCAAGGCACTGGGAACGGCCTTCAACATGGATGGCGCGTTTAACGATGTAGCGCTGTCGCTGATTCCTGGCACTAGTGCCGCTGATGTGATTTTTCGCTTAGATCAATTGTTAGACATGTATGGTGGTTTGGGAGCCTACGATCGCGAGGATCAAATTTCCAATCGGTTTGTGTCGGATGAGATTATTCAACTGCGAACTCACGCTACCATCGTTCCCACTATTTTCTTGGGAATTGGCGCATTTTTGCTGCACATTGTTCTGTCGCGTTTGATCAGCACCCAGCGCGATCAAATTGCCGTCCTCAAAGCCTTTGGCTATCGCAACTGGGAGGTTGGGATTCATTTTCTGAAATTGGTGCTGGCGATCGCCAGTTTAGGGGCCATGATTGGCGTTGCGGTTGGGTTATGGCTTGGGTCAGCCCTGGTCAAACTCTACACGCAGTTCTATCAATTTCCCCTGCTGCGCTACGATGTTCGTCCTGCCATGATCGGTGGAGCTATCCTGATCAGCATAATGGCCGCCTTGGGGGGAGCGTTGTTTGCAGTTCGGCGAGCCGTGTCTCTGCCGCCCGCTGAAGCCATGCGGCCAGAACCGCCTGCTCGCTTTCATGCCACAGTTGTAGAGCGATTGGGGTTGCAGCGCTGGCTGTCTCCTGTCGGACGAATTGTTGTGCGAAATCTGGAGCGCAAGCCCATTCAAGCCCTGCTCTCGATGCTGGGAATTGCGCTGGCGATCGCCCTGCTGATCGTGGGTCGTTATTCCAGAGACGCCGTGCAATCCATTATTGACGTGCAGTTTCATCGCGTGCAGCGCGACGACGTAATGATTGTGTTTAACGAACCCCGGCCTGCCCGTACCCGCTATGAAGTGGCCCACCTACCGGGCGTGCTGTATGCCGAACCGTTTCGCAGCGTCGCCGCTCGACTGCGATTTGAATATCGCACCCATAAAATCGGCATTCTGGGGCTAACGCCCGATGGCGATTTGCACCAACTGATCGATCACCACCTGAACCCGGTCAACCTGCCGCTGGATGGCATCGTGCTTTCGACGAAGCTGGCAAATCTCTTGAACGTCACACCGGGCGACGTGTTGACCGTGGACGTTCTGGAAGGCAACAGACCCACGCGCACCATTCCGGTTGTCGGACTGGTGGATGAACTGGTCGGTCTTTCAGCGTACATGGACATCCGGGCGCTGAATCGGCTGATGCGCGAAGGAGGCACCGTATCCGGTGCATTTCTGGCCGTGGATAAGAACCAGTTGGAACCTCTGTATAACCTGCTCAAACGCACCCCAGCGATCGCCAGCATTTCACTGCGGCAGGCCATGATTGAACGATTTCGCCAAACGGTGGCTAAGAGCCAATCTGCGATGACCAGCATTCAGATCATTTTTGCCTGCATTATTACCTTTGGCGTGATTTATAACGCCGCTCGAATTGCCCTTTCCGAGCGGGGTCGAGAGCTGGCGACCCTGCGGATCATTGGCTTTAATCGCGCCCAGATTGCCGTCATTTTGCTAGGCGAACAGGCCACGATTACGATCGCCGCTATTCCCGCTGGCTTTGGCTTAGGCTATGGCATGGCCGCCCTCTTATCGCTGTCCTTAAATACCGAACTGTATCGTCTGCCGTTGATTGTGACAAAAGCCAGCTACGCCTTTGCAGTAGTAGTCGTAGCGATCGCTGCACTCTGTTCGGGTCTGCTGATTCGTCGCCAGTTAAATCACCTGGATTTAGTCGCCGTTTTGAAAACGAGGGAGTAATGCGGTTGTATGAAACACGTCCCCTTGCCCAAACCACCCAGTCGGCAGGCTCCCCAGCATCAGCACATCGGGCTGCTAAAGCGCATTCCCAAGCCTTCGCCAAAACACCTGCTCTACCTGGCGATCGCCATCACGACTCTCTGTTTAGTCGTCTGGGCGTTTCGACCTGCACCGATTTTGGTAGAAACGGGCACGGTTGAACGCAGTTCATTGCAAGTCACGGTGAATGCAGAGGGTAAAACGCGGGTTCGCGATCGCTACGTTGTCACCGCCCCCGTTAACGGTCATCTAGAGCGCATTACGCTGAACGAAGGCGACACCGTACAGGTGGGAATGCGCGTGGCCCAAATTGAACCGCTGCCTCTCACTGCTGCCGTTCAGGAAGCCCTGGGCCAACTGGCAGAATGGCAAGCCCAACGCGCTGGTGTCGCAACCCAACGGCCCAAAACTGAAACGCTGGCCCAAGCCACCACGCGCATCCAGGAAGCCGTCATAAACCAGCGACAAGCCGAAGCCAGAGTGGCGCAGGCACAGGCGGATTTAGTGCAGGCACAGCGCGATCGCGATCGGGCAGAACAACTCGCCGCCACCGGAGCCATCTCTCGTCAGGCCAGAGAAACGGCTGAGTTAAATGCCACCACGCGCGCTAAGGAACTGGAAGCGGCTCAGCTAGCGGCTCAAGTCGCGGCCTCTGAAGTCAACGTCGCCAGAGCCGCGCTGGCGGTCTTGCAACGTGAACAAACCGATCCAGACTATCT
>DATNPS010000505.1:0-36398 GCA_036703095.1 Crinalium sp.
ATCTGGGGAGAGTCGGTAGCCGAGGCGATTAAAGAACTCGTGCAGCGAGAGGGGTGTGATGTGATTGTGTTGGGAGCTAGTCGAGAAGGACTGCTGCAACAGGTGATTAAGGGCAATATTCCAGAGGCGATCGCCCGCACCAGCAATCGCACAGTGATCTTAGTTCGGGGGCCGATTTCACCATAGAATTGCCTCTCATTCTGCTACCGATTTTGGGTTTTGAGCACCCGTCGGGTGCTCAAAACCCAAAATCAGTGGAGTGCAAGATCGCCGCAGGCAATCTTGCACTCCACTGATTTGCATTTTGAGAATTGCTGAAGTTCTCCGGAATTGGGGGGCTTTTTGGGGAAGTTGGTATAAAAGACGATTCAATCGTTGGTTCAGCCTCAAAGCCTGATATTCCAGACTTTACGTTTTGATTTGCAGGGTGCTTGATGACTTCACTTCAATTTGACGAGTTTAAGGACGATACAAATCACTGAATGGCGATCGCTCCTGCTAGCCGACTAACGCTGGCAGGCGATATTGCTGTTCATGGGTGGCGCAAGCCGCCTGATGTCGTTCTTTAGATTCACCGGAACTCAGCACCCTCATTTATCCATCAAGGCATCTGTGAGTTTTACGCGATTTTATCGGGCTTGCATAGCCTGGAATCAAGCAATTCAAGCGCACATCCCTACTGGAATGAAAGCGATCGCGATCGCCAGCTTGGCCGCGACAGGGCTAATCGTGGGGATGAAGCAATTCGGCTGGCTACAGCCTTTAGAGCTGAGAGCTTACGACCATCTGGTGCGGCTGCGTCCTGACCTGGGTTGTGATTCTCGACTGTTGATCATCGCGATTACAGACAAGGATATCCAGCAGCTTAAACGCACGTCGCCCAGCGACCAGGATTTAGCAAAAGTGCTGTCTAACTTACAGCAATACCACCCCGCCGTAATTGGGGTCGATCTGCATCGAGATGTGCCGCAAGAACCAGGTCACGCTGATCTGCACACGCAATTTGCCGCCAAGAATGTGATTGTCATCACGAAATTGGGGACGGATGAAGAATACAGCGTTCCGCCCCCGTCAGATGTTTCTCCCAATCAAATTGGATTTAATGACTTGGTGATTGATCCAGATGGGGTGATTCGCCGCAATTTGCTATTTGCCAAAAAGTACTATTCCTTTTCGCTCCGGCTGGCTCTAAGCTACCTGCGAGCCTCCGGTATTGGGCCAAGATCCAGCGATCGCAATCCAGACTATATGCAGTTAGGCCATGCGACCTTTGTTCCCCTAGAGCAAGATGCAGGGGGATATCAGCAGGCCGATACCCAGGGGTATCAAATTCTGTTGAACTATCGTTCACAGCGCCATCTCGCCCAGCAGATTACGTTTCTAGATGCACTGAACAATCGCTTACCGTCCGATTTAGTGCGAGACAAAATTGTATTAATCGGTACTACTGATCCCGCCAGCAAAGACTTGTTCTACACACCCTACAGCGCTGGGGAAGAAACCGATCATCAAATGACTGGGGTGGAGGTTCATGCACAAAGCGTTAGCCAAATTCTCAGCGCGGCGATGGGCGAACGGCCCCTGCTGTGGGTTTGGCCAGAATCGGGAGAATGGTTGTGGATCGCAGTATGGGCGATCGCGGGCGGCAGTCTGGCCTGGGTCGCTCGACATCCGTTCATGTTGGGGCTACGGGGCGTCACGATGCTGGCACTGCTCGCCAGCACCACGTTCGCGACGCTGGGATTTCAAGGATGGGTGCCGCTGGTTTCCCCCAGTCTGGCCTTTTTGCTGACGCTGGGAACCGTCGTGACCTATAAAGCTCAGCAGGCTCAGCGGCAGCAGCAAATGGTGATGACCCTGTTGGGCCAAAATACATCACCTGAAATTGCCAATGCGTTATGGGAGTCACGCGATCGCTTGATTCAATCGGGTAAATTGCCCGGTCAGCGGTTAACGGCCACCATGCTGTTTACCGACATCCGCGACTTTAGCAGCATTGCCGAGCAAATGGCTCCTGAAGACCTGCTGGACTGGCTGAATGAATATCTAGAGAGCATGACTCAGGCCATTCAGGAGCATCATGGCATCATCAATAAGTTTACTGGAGATGGCCTGATGGCTGTGTTTGGGGTGCCAATGGCCCGCTTAGATCCGACCGAGATTGCTCTGGATGCCTACAACGCGGTGGCCTGTGCTTTATCGATGGGCGATCGCCTCGATCAGTTAAATATGAGTTGGCAGCAGCGGGGGTTAGCCGCCGTTGAAATGCGAGTCGGAATTTTTACCGGGCCTGTCGTCGCAGGTAGCCTGGGGGGAAAAGATCGGTTGGAATATGGGGTGATTGGCGACAGCGTCAACATTGCCTCCCGGTTGGAAAGCTGCGCCAAAGAACGACAACCGGATGTCTGCCGGATTCTGATTGCTCAGGAAACGTTGGAGCATGTCCGCGATCGCATTCAGGTTGAAAGCTGGGGGCCAATGGCACTGAAAGGCAAACAGCAGTTAGTCAATGTATACCGAGTGATTAAAGATCTCCCATCGCCATCCGTAAAAATCATCGGTTATAACTTGGAAAGTGAATCAGAATATTCCGGTTCTGACGCGGAAACAAAAGCTAATTCGGTGAATCTATAGGTACAGGTGCGGCATCTACATTCCCGTCTCACTCTGGTAGCCCTTCATACATAAATAAAGCTTACAGCTGGGGCGATCGCGGAGAATCATCGGGTCAACGCTTTCTTGGTCTGCTGATATCGTCACTGTTCATACTAAAGCGAACGTTTGCGTTGCAAACGGGTGTTTTATTTGTTACTCGACCCGCCTGGATATTTCCTAAGGAGTGCCTTAATATGGCTCGACTCAAGCGTCTCAACTCTTCTCGCCCTCTTCTGACCGCACTACAGGTTGTATTTGCCCTCGGACTCGTCGTTGGGGGCGCTCCCCTGGCCGCCATGGCCCAATCCTACATTCCGCCCGATCGCGGTCTACCCGGACGGCGAGAGGGAGGTGGCACTCGCGGCTGCTGGCGTAGCGATGTCAGTATTTCGCCAGACGATCGGATGACAGCCCTGGTGCCCTCGCAAAACTTTGGCTACACGCTGGCGGCTTATCCTACCTTCTTTATCTATGTACCCCAGTTCTATTCAGAAAATGCCGTCGCCGCTGAGTTCATTCTGAGCGATGCAGACGACAATGAACTGTATCGAGCCAACTTCCAAACGGCTAAAACATCCGGCATCATCAGCCTGAGTCTGCCCGCTAGTGCCAACCTACCCCCGCTAGAAGTCGGTAAGGATTATCACTGGAGTTTTGCACTCGTGTGTGACGCTAGCGATCGCTCTGCTGATGTCGTCGTCGATAGCTGGATTCAGCGCACCACTCCAACTGCCGAGTTGGCAACCCAACTGCAAACGGCAACCGCTGAGCAACAGCCTGCGATCTATGCTCAACGTGGAATTTGGTACGATGCCCTCAACAGTTTAGCCACCCTGCGCGGCCAGACTGGGAATAGCGTGCCTGCGTCACAGTGGGTTAATTTGCTGAATTCGGTTGGCCTGGTTCACATTACGCGTGAAGCGCGCATTGAAACCATCAACTTGAGCCAGAATGACACTGTCACAACGCCTTAATCCAGGCGAATCGGGTTGAATCTCTCCACACCATTTTTGAACCGTGCTGTATATGTTCCAACGTCACTCGTCTGTTTCTCGTTGTGCTGCATCTCTCCTGCTATCTACAGTGATCGTTGGGGGTGCTCTACTTCAAACGGTATCGGCTCAAGAATATGCGCCGCCGGATCGGGGTCTGCCAGGGCGACGAGAAGGCGGTGGAACGCGAGGTAACTGTGTGCGCGGAGCAACTCCGCTTGTGGCGCTCATCCCAGATACCAATTACGGGACAACTTTGGAAGCCTATCCTACTTTCTACTGGTCTGTGCCGCAGATGCCGCCTGGTGGGGCCGAGTTTGTGCTGCTGGATGCAAACGACGAGGAAGTGTATCAGGCTGTCCTCCAACTATCGGGCAATCCGGGAATTGTTAGCCTTGCTGTACCCAATGATGGCTCTGTTCCCGCATTAGAACCCGGTAAAGATTACCACTGGTATTTCTCGTTAATTTGCGACGCGCGCGATCGCTCCGGTGATATTTTTGCAGAAGGTTGGATTCAGCGGATTAATCCACCTGCGGGATTGGTTAACCAACTGACAGTTGCCCCTGAGGGCGATCGCCCTGCGATTCTGGCCGGGGCAGGTATCTGGTACGATGCCCTCACTACATTGGCCACATTACGTCAGGCTAAACCAGACGATCCTCAACTCACCACAAAATGGACGACCTTACTGCGATCGGTTGGTCTGGAAAATTTAGCCAGTCAACCATTAGTTAGCAACGAAAATTAGTGGAAGTTCAACGAATGCGCAAAAAGGTTCCCCGTGCTACGGGGAACCTTTTTGCGCTTTTGGTGCCGCCCATCGGGCGACACCAATGGCACTATCGAATCCACAGAACTACTGTTGAATCCATACCGAGACGGAACCACCATCGCAGCGAAACTCTGCCCAACCATACTCATTGGTATGAACAGGTTCTTTGATGTGTTCGGTTAAGTCAATGAAGGTTGCATTCGGTTGTCCGACTTCCATCCACTTGCTGCCACCGGGGCCATCGCTCATCAGGACGGCCATTGCTTTGGGATGACTGCGATCGCCCAACCGCGTCCAGCCAATAATATCGGGATGATCAAAGTAATCATATTGATCGCCATATGCATACTGCCTGCGAGCCAGCAGAAACTTATCCAAAAGCCAGCGATGGGAGTCGAGCCAGATTTCGTATCCCCGATCCCAATAGTGGGCACCGTAATAGTCAGCATGGAAAATACAAGGATAGCCTTCCCGCCGCAGCAGAATCAGGGCATAGGCCAGCGGCTTAAACCAGGATTCTACAACCGATTCCAAAGCTTGCATGGGTTGTGAGTCGTGGTTGTCCACAAACGTGACCGCTAAGGCAGGCTGCTGCTGCATCAGCGTGCCGTCTAAAATGCGCCGCATATCGTAAAGTCCACCTGCACGGCTGGCCCGATGCATATTGTAGTGAAGCGGCACATCAAATAGAGAAAGCTTTCCAGCCGTTTCTTGAATGAACCAGTGGAGCGCACCAATATCGTCAGACCAATATTCACCGACACTAAAGAGTTCCTTCTTGGCGTAATTGCGGACGTGATTCAGCCAGTCTTTGAAAAAACTGGCTCTCATGTGCTTTACGGCATCTAGCCGGAAGCCGTCAATTCCCGTCGCATCAAAGAACCATTCACCCCAATATTTCAATTCGCCCTGAACTTGATCAACGGTGCTGTCCAGATCACAGGCCATCAAAAAGTCGTAGTTACCTAGGCGAGGATCAACTTCTGTTTCAAACTGTTTGTCTTTAAAGCGGTAGATCGTGCTGTCACCAGGTTTATTCATGTTGTGGTTCACCGAGTCAAAGTGCCACCAGTGCCACTTCATGCTGGAATATTTGTCACCCCGACCTGGAAATTTAAAGTGTGTCCAGATCTTGATGCGTTCTGGCCCACTCAAAACATAGTTTCGATTATCAGATGCAACGGGATAGGCGTCGATTTCTTCTTCATCATCACCACCATTTTTATGATTAAAAACAGAATCCGCATAAACCTGTAATCCCGCTGCATGAGCGGCACTGATGGCGGCTACCAACTGTTCACGAGTGCCGTATTTGGTTCTAACGCAACCTTTTTGGTCAAACTCGCCTAAATCAAACAAATCGTAAGTTGAGTAACCGACATCGCTCGTGCCACCACTTCCTTTGTAGCAGGGGGGTATCCATAACGCCGTTATGCCTGCATCCGCCAGTTCTTTGGACTTCGTTTTGATTTCGTCCCAATGGGTTCCTTCGTTGGAGGTGTACCACTGGAAGTACTGCATCATCGTGCCGTTAAGGTCTGACATGCTGCTTTCTTGCCTATATGAAGGGTTAGGGTCTGTCACCCAGGATCAGGGTTACATACTCATTGATCGTTCTGGTTTTCGGAAAGTAGATGAACCGATCTGGCGTTGTAGAACAATTGAATTTGCACTATAGCAACCAAGGGTTTGGTTAGGACAAGGTGCAGGGGTGAAACCCCTGGCTAGGGGCGAAGCCCCTACACCCCCTTTGTCTTAATTGTCTCCTCGACTGCTATATTTACCCATCACTATAGGCGTGGGTGTTTTGATTTCCCGTTAATAGAAAGTAAAACCCGTAATTCTCAGCAATTCTCATCTTGAAACCGATTGTGGTTTTTGTGCCCCCGATGGGCGCGCAAACAGGAATTCTCATTTTGAAAATAATTGCGGTTTTTGCGCGCCCATCGGGCGCGCAAAAACCGCAATTAGGGGCAGCGCAAGCTCGCCGCAGGCGAGCTTGCGCTGCCCCTAATCTGCATACTGAGAATTGCTGGCGCGCAAAACCCACAATTGATGACTGTGCAAGCTTCCCTCTAAAATCACGGATTAACCTAAACTTGTCACCCTAACTGGGTTCTTTAATTTCGGTCGATTCCTGATGCTTTTGGCCAATACGGGGTTCTGTCCCAGTCAGCAAGCGTTGAATGTTGGCGCGATGGGTTCCCAAAATGTATAGTCCCGCTGCGATCGCCAGCAGCACATACGGTAACGGTTGCTGAAATGCCAGCATTAATGCCGTAGCCGCGATCGCGGCCAAAATAGAACCCAGCGACACAATGCGGAATAGCGCCAGTACCACAATAAAGACCAAAAGTGTACCTACCCCAACGGGCCAGCACAGCGTTAGCATCACGCCAAGACCTGTAGCGACTGACTTACCGCCTTTCCAACCCAGCCAGACGGAACGGCTATGAGCGATGATGGCCACCAATCCGGCGATCGTAGCGGCTAAGGGAATCCAGGAATCCAAACTAACGGTGCTGGGAACTGTGGATGCCACAGACGGAAGAGCATACAGCCAGCGGGCAAAGGCGATCGCTCCGACTCCTTTCAACACATCAATTAAAAACACAGCCAGAGCTGGCCCTTTACCCAGGGTTCGCAGCACATTGGTTGCCCCGGTTGACTTAGATCCATGCTCTCGGATATCGATTCCTTTTAAGCTCCGGCCCGCCAGATAGCCAGTCGGAATGGAACCCAGCAAATAGGCGATGACTAACGTGAGTAATCCCCACAGTATCCAGAGAAGCATTGAGCCTTACCCTCAAATTCGATCGCTGCGTGCAGAAATGGAGTTGAAGCAGTATTAGTGTACCTTGACTTGGATATCGGGGCTTTACCGTTTTCACGCGAATTCGATAGCCCGATTTTGCGTGCGCGACGCGCACGCAAAATCGGGCTTTTGGGAGAGTGGCGCGTCGTGCTACTCTCCCAAAAGCTCGTTCGTCGAATTCCTGAGAAAACGTGTTTTCTTTGCGTTTTCCCAAGGGGGTTAGTAGTGCAGCTCCCTTGTTAGAGATTCACGTTAAAAAAGGAGCGCAGTGCAAAGTACTGCGCTCCTTTTTTAAGGTTACTGAATGTTAGGCGTAATACCGCTGTTCAATCCAGCGTCGCATATCTGCTTCAGAACCGGAGAAGTAACTATCGTTGGCTGGGTCGTAAGCACGCCAGTAAGTGTTGCCATATTTATCCGTCTTTTGCCAAACCTGCGGCTCCATTTGGCCAGCTAGATTCGCAGCAGCGGATTGCCAGAATTTTTCCAACATTCCCGACAAGTAGGACTTAAAGGGAAATTGGGTCTTTGTCCGGCGGGATGGCGCAACCGTTGGCATCAGCCATGATGAGAAATTGAAGGTTTTCATATCGGTCATCCTCACTCAGACACTTTGGTAGTCTTCTATATTTAGAATAACAATCTATTTGGCAAATTGAGAATGGCTTATTAAAACAAAAGAGCCGATTTCACCTCAAATTCAACGTTTAAAGTCGAAATAACTTTTAAATTAAAAGCATGATTGACGACATTAACTGGGAAATTTTGCGGGCATTACAGGAAGATGCTCGCCTGTCGTATAGCGAATTGGGTCGCCGCGTTGGGCTGTCTTCTCCGGCGGTTGTAGAGCGGATTCGCCGAATGGAAGAAGCGGGGATCATCACAGGCTATCGGGTTGAACTGAGCCTGGAGAAGCTTGGCTTCCCGATCATGGCGTTTATGCGAGTGGTCTCACCACCGGGACAATACTCAAACATTGGTAGCTCGTTTGCCCAGTTTCCGGAAGTTCTCGAGTGTCATCGGGTCACGGGTAGTGATGACTATATTTTGAAGGTTGCCGTTTCTTCGGTCGCTCATCTAGAACGACTGATCGACCAGTTTGCCCATAGTCAGGTGACAACGCTAATCGTCCTCTCATCGCCTGTCAAAGATAGGATTATCGAACCGCCCAAAACCCAATCTCCGCCTTAAGGATCAGAGGCGATCGCCCGATTTTGCTTACGCGATGCCCTCTCAAAAGCCCGTTCATCGAATGCCAGCAGTTCTCAGTATGCAAATCGGTGGCAGTGCAAATCTTGCACGCTCGTCGGGCGTTCAAGACTCGCAATCGGTTTCAGAATGAGAATTGCTGATCGAATGCGCAGCAGGCTTAAGAGGCGATTGCCAATAGGGTAAGATAGCGAAGCACATGTGAACAGCAGTTCTGTCGGGAAAGTCCGGTGAGAGTCCGGCGCTGTGCCGCAACTGTAAAAGGGATTGTAGTTTTGCATGTTGAGTAATCATTCGACCTACAAAACTCACAACGCTCTGAAGCCAGAATGCCGGAGTGCTGCTTATTCACTCTATTTCCTGCGTTGCACAGGAACGGAGTTACTACTACCATGACTCTTCCCATCGAACGCTCCAATCCCGTTTCAATTACGTATCCAGCCGATTTCAATCCATCCGAACGCGTTACCCTTCCGGCTCTACCGATCCATCGCCCTGTCTTGCTTGTAGGACACGGCAGCCGTGATGAGGATGGACGCCAAAGCTTATTGGATTTTGCAGAAGCCTACCAGCAGCTTGACCTCTCTCGTCCTGTTGTGCCCTGCTTTCTAGAATTAACCGAACCCTCCATTCAGCAAGGCGTCGATTACTGTGTCGAACGGGGCTACACTGACCTCTCCGTTCTGCCGATCTTGCTCTTTGCAGCCCGCCACAACAAGTTTGATGTCACTAACGAACTGGACCGGGCACGACAGCGTCATCCCCAGGTAACGTTTCACTACGGACGCCATTTTGGCATCACGCCCGGAATTTTGGACTTATGGCGATCGCGCCTGGATGAGTTAGATCAACCGCAGTGGAATCCTCAAGGCATCTCACGCGCTGATACTGTGCTGCTGTTTGTAGGGCGAGGAGCCAGCGATCCCGATGCCAATGGCGATGTCTATAAGATGGCCCGTGTGCTCTGGGAAGGCAGTGGTTATAGCACCGTAGAGATTTGTTTTATCGGGATTACCCATCCTCGCATGGAAGAAGGATTTCGCCGTGCTCGCCTGTATCAACCCAAACGCATTATTGTGTTGCCTTACTTCTTATTCACTGGGGCACTGGTCAAGAAAATTTTCAACATCACCGCTCAGCAGCAAGAGCTATATCCCGACATTTCTGTCACCTGCTTACCCGAAATGGGACTGCATCCGCATCTGTTCTCCGTCTTGCGAGAGCGCGAGATTGAAACCCAGCTTGGTCAGGTGCAGATGAACTGTGAGATGTGTAAGTTCAGGCTAGTGGCGCTTCAGGGTGGGCCGCCTGGACACAGTCATGATCATGGACATGACCACGGACATAATCATCATGATCATGCTCACAGCAATGGACATAGTCATGATCATCCTCACAGCCACGATCAGGGGCATCATGCTCAGGGGCATCATGCTCACGGCCATCAGCACGGGCATGGTCATAATCATGCCGCCGTTGATCCCTATGCTGAACCAGAGCAGTATCATCAAAGAGCCTGGAACGTACCTTAATACGTTGTTTGAGCACCGAGACGGTGGTATGATGCCCTATTTCCCAACACCCTCCACACAGTCATGTCTGAAGAGAAAGAATTTGCGGTTGGCGATCGCGTCCGTGTAATCAGCTTGCCGTCTTACGTTAAGACAGCCGATCCTATGCCGATGTTGCGTCCACCGAACGTGATTCAGGTTGGGGAGGAAGGTGTTGTTATCGATCGACGGCCAGGTGGCTACTGGGGAGTCCGGTTTAGCAAAGGGCCGTTTCTAATTGATAGCCAGCATATTGAGCTGGCTTCAGAATGAATAGATGCTATTAGCGTAACACCGCCGTTCCGGTAGTACCGTCGAGACGATGGTGTTACGTTATTCCTACCAACTTTAACAATTCGAGTAGCTTACTGGGATCAATCAAAATATCTTCTGTGCGAGGATTAGGATACAGTAACTGATTTGAATACGTCCCTATCGGCAATTCTCCTAACAGATAGTAATAGTCAAGATGGCACCACTGACTGACCAGCCAGTAGCAGGGGTAAACATAATTTGGTGAGAATAACTCAATCACTTTTGTTTCTGGTTGGCAAAATACCACATTCGTTAATCCACCTCCGTGTGGCGCAATAACAACACTCGCCTGGGACAATAATGCGGCCTGTTCAGTAACAGATAAAGACTCTAAAACAACGGTCTGAAATCCAAATTGATCTAATAGATTCGTGATTTCCGATTCGTTAATAATTCGGCGATTAGCTGTATGGTTTCTGCTAATGTATAACCGCTCAATTTTCTTGGAATTGGCGATCGCTCCCTCTTCCAAAAAAACTCGCCGCAAAAACTCACAGACCCACCCTGGCATCCAGGAGATAGAAGCTGGGAAAGACGGCACAATTAACTGTTTTGCCTGAATATGAGAATAACTTGCTGGGTCTAAAATGCGATCGCCAGGAATAGCTAATCGGCTCAATGTTTCATGTTGAAATGGGAACCGATAGTTCGTTAAAAAATAATCAATCGTGCTGCTAGGAATCTCACTTAAGTGCAGGAGTTCTAGACGGGGCAATACATCAAACATCCAGTGAAAATAGGCATCATTAAACAGGCTAGAAAGAACGGCAACCGTTCCATCAATTTGAGTCGGTGCAGGAAGTGAAGCGCGATTGAAAACTGAATGTTGACTGGGATGTTTATCAGGATGCCCCGGAGTGAGAATTGGAAAATCTGGAGAAACATCTCCTAATAATCGATTATCGGGTGTGATGACAGCCGTTTGCTGCTGTTCATCAATCCAATACCGTCCGTTTGAAATTGTTGCCACAAATGAACCGGGCAGTTCCATTACATCCCCAAATCGAAAGCGGATATCTATCGTGTTATCTAGTGTTTTGGGAGGTGTAAATCGCAGTTCGGTAGAGGGATAAATGGGTTGGTAATGGCTATTTTCTAATCCAGACGAAGTAGCCCACTCCCAGGTAGATTCATAAAATCCGTCAGGGATATCCACCACTGCTGATGTGTTTTGCTCCAGTGTTTGGCTGGCTCCGCTCGGTAAATTCAATCGATCGATCGCAGCATCTACGTCTGAAGCAAAGTTGGGGTCAAGAGCGGCTGACCGTTGCAAGCAAGCGATCGCCCCCTTCACCATGCCCCGTTCTGCCAGCAACCGTCCCAGTTTCAAAAGCACGTCAGCCACTGTGCCATTCCCTAGCGCCTCTAGAAAAGAGGCATTATTCGCAATGGCCGCACTGAGCGTTCCCTGCTGGTCGAGTGCGTTTGCCCAATCCCTATACTGTTGAACGAACGCCGGATTGAGCGAAATGGCATGACGCAGTTGAGCAATACCGTCCTCAAATTGTCCCTGAAACACAAGCGCCATTCCCCACTCGCCATAGGCTGGGGCAAAGGTGGAGTCAAGCTGGGCGGTTCGTTGGAAGTAGGCGATCGCTTGATCAAACCGCTGTTGGTGTGTCAGACAGAGGCCCAGGTTGTAGATTGCGTCGCGGGAGTCGGGCGTATCTTCTAAAACGTTGGTGTAGCAGGCGATCGCGTCTTCAAACTGGCCCAATCGCTGAAATAATTCGGCCTGATGGTAGTACGTTTGCGTCAGGGCTGGATTCAGTTCTGTAGCTCGTTGCCATGCGGCGATCGCGTCATCCAGACGGCCCTGCTGAGCCAGCAGATTTCCGAGGGCATCATAAACATCTGCCCGCTCATCATCCAGTTCCATCACTTGCTCGTAGAGCTGAATCGCTAATGCTCTATGCCCGGTTTGAATTTGCTGCTGAGCAGCGGTGATGAGTACCAGTGAGAGGTTTGCCGTTGTCTGTTCCAGATCTTCGGCAGGAACCGTCATGATGGCAGAAAACCAAACCTCTTGAGCATTCACCTGATTTCCTTGAAGGAAATAGGCTAAGCCTAAATGCCAATAATGGCTGAGGATTTCTGGATGTTCTTCAAGACATTGCGTGTAGAGGGCGATCGCCTCCTCAAGCTGCCCCTGAGCCAAATAGTCAGCGGCTCGTTGCTGCACATCATGACTGTCCATCTGGCACCTCAGACATTCCACCAGGACACCTGTAGGATGCCCATCGAGACAACAATCAAATCAAGTGACGGTAATTCTACGTAATCTGACCTGAATTCGGTAGCCTAGTTTTGCTTGCGCGTCGCGCAACTCTCCCTCAAGCCCATTCGTCGAATTTACGTTAATTTGATAGCGCCATTTCAACCGTGCGCCGCGCGGCTGAAATGGCGCAAAAATTGAATTTACGTTAGTCCAAATAGCTACGGGTATAGTTCTCATGCTTTACCGTGTTTCATGCTGAGCGATCGCCATCCAGGTTCGCAGCACTTCAGCAACCGTCCCGGCGTGAGCAAAGGCTCCACGCGGATGTAGGGGCGCATCTCCATCAAACATTTCGCTCAGGCTGCCGACACAGGAGGATTGCAAGTGAGCAGACATGGGTTCCAGAAACGAGCGGGCGATCGCTGAATTTCCATAAACCTTGAGATGCGATTGCACAAACGGCCCGATGAGCCATCCCCAGACCGTGCCCTGATGGCAGGCCATATCGCGCTGTACCTGGTCGCCCTCATAGCGTCCTCGATAGTTTGGGTGATCTGTCGGGAGCGATCGCAGCCCATACGAGGTGAGCAGCGTTTGACTGCAACAGTCCACAATGGCCTTGCGCTGGTCGGCAGTCAGTAGCGGAGCAATATCGGGTTCTTCAGGCAGGGATACCGCCAAGATTTGGTTGGGGCGGAGGGTTGGGTCATTTCCACTGGGGCCATCCAAAACATCAAAGCAATAGTCGGTGTCAGGATTCCAGAAGCGATCGAACCCTTGGGCGGTTTGTTCCGCCAGTGACGTATAGTCATCATCGGGTTTGCCGAGTCGTTGAGCGATCTGAGCCATGACCCGCAGCGCGTTGTACCAGAGCGCGTTAACTTCGATGGGTTTCCCCGTGCGCGGGGTCACCACCCACTCGCTAATTTTGGCATCCATCCAGGTAAGCTGGAGTCCAGTTTCTCCGGCGTAGAGCAGGCCGTCGTTTGGATCAAGCTGAATGGTATAGCGCGTGCCGTAGCGGTAGCTGTCGATGATAGCTGCCAGGGCTGGAAATAACTCTGGTAAAACACTGTCGTCTCCAGTCGTTCTGTAATAGGCGTGAACGGCTTCAATAAACCAGAGCGACGCATCGACGGAATTATAGGCGGGTGTGTCGCCAAGATCGGGGAAGACGTTCGGTATCATTCCCTGATCGAGATAATGGGCGAAGGTTAGCAGGAGCGATCGCGCTACATCAAAGCGTCCAGTTGTAAGGGTTAGCCCTGGTAAGCTGATCATGGCATGACGGCCCCAATCGCCATACCAGGGATAGCCCGCCAGAATGGTTTTGCCCGGTTCCCCATGCTCTAAGGGACGGTTCACAATAAACTGGTCGGCGGCCAGCACTAACTGTTGAATCCAGAGAGGCGACGGGGGTTGATGTGATGGATCTGGGTGGGATGGGGATTGAACCGTTGCTTGGTTCCACTGCTGAAGCAAATCCTGGTCATACGAGCGGCGAAATTCTAATGCGGCATGGCCGTCTAGATTGACGTTACGCTGGGTGCTGGCAATGACGGTAAACGCTTCACCGGGTTCTAACTCAATTTCTAGGGTGGCGGCGTGGAGGTGATCATCTCGCTCGTCCAGACCGCGATCGCGCTCTCGTGCTAGCTCAAAGCCGTGATACCAGTCGTGAACCGCAGACAGTTTGCCGCGATCGGAATGCAGATATAGAGAGGGTGCACTGGGAAATGCCGAGATGCTAATTCCCTGATGGAAGGGCAAAATTTCCATTTGCCAACGCCTCGATTGGCTGCTGCTGTGGTGATCGCGGTAGTTGACCAGCGCTTTTAGCTTCAGCTTGAGCAGGCGACTGGCGCGCCGTAGCGTGTAGTGAATATACGTGGTGTTTTCACCAGGTTGCATCCAGATTCGTTTTTCCAACAGCGCATCGGCACAGGCAAACGTCCAGCAGGGAATCGTGCCTTCGAGCTGAAACGATTCAATATACTGATAGCCATCGGGATCAACAATGTCATCGACCCAGCGATTCGCATAGAGCGGATAATAGCGCTGATGGTATTGCGCGACCTCGTCCAACTTGGCCAACATGAGCGATCGCCCCAAGGGCGGTTTAGTCGCTGCAATGAGCAATCCGTGATATCGACGGGTCAACACGCTAGCGATCGTGCCACAGGCGTAGCCGCCAATGCCGTTAGTGACTAGCCATTCCCGCGATTCTGCGGTCGAAAGGGTGCCACAAATGTCTCGGCCAAAGTTGATGGTCATAGCAGGTGAGGAGAATAAGGGGGGAGTGAGAGGCGGTTTGAATCTACACCAAAAATCATCTCAGAATCAGCAATGCCTTCCTGACTCCGTGGCAGAATGAACAATACCGACTTAACGGAACTTGAGAAAACTCATGACAATTCACTCTAAACTCCAAACTGCGTTTCATCAGGGCAATGCTCTGAAAGTGATCAGTGGCTTAACCAACTTCCAGGCTGATCGGGTAGCAGCCGTGGTGAGAGCGGCTGAACTGGGTGGCGCGACGTTTGTGGATATTGCTGCCGATGCGGATCTGGTGCGTCTGGCAAAGCAGATCACCAGCCTGCCGATTTGTGTCTCTGCCGTAGACGCAGAACAATTTGTTGCGGCTGTTGATGCGGGAGCTGACCTGATCGAAATCGGAAACTTTGACGCTTTCTATGCTCAAGGCCGCAAATTTGAAGCCGAAGAAGTGCTGGCGTTGACCCATCAAACGCGATCGCTCCTGCCCAACATCACGCTATCGGTAACGGTGCCTCACATTCTGACACTCGACCAGCAAGTGCAGTTAGCTGAAGATCTGGTGAATGCTGGAGCGGATATCATCCAGACTGAAGGTGGCACCAGCAGCGCTCCTGCCCATGCTGGCACGCTGGGCCTGATCGAAAAAGCAGCCCCCACGCTGGCAGCAGCCTATGAAATTTCGCGCGCGGTTAGCGTACCCGTTCTGTGTGCGTCTGGTCTGTCTAGCGTCACGGCTCCAATGGCGATCGCCGCTGGTGCATCTGGTATCGGCGTTGGCTCGGCTATCAACAAACTCAGCAATGAAGTTGAAATGATTGCTGTAGTTCGCAGCTTGGTGGAAGCGTTAGCGACTGTGAAAGCAGCAGTAAGAAGATAGGGTAGACAGGAGACGGGAGTCAGGAGTCAGGAGTCAGAATGTAAGCGTCCTACTGACTTCTGGCTTCTGACTTCTGGCTTCTCCTCTCTCCCTTCTCCAACGTCACTAGCGTTACCGGATTCAGGGGCGATAACCGTGTGAGTGGCCCCACGGGAACCGATCGCGAGAGCTGGGCTTGCAGGAGTCGATGTGTCCAGTGCTGGCCTTTAGTGCGCTGCTGGTCTAACCAGGCAAAGGCCATGCTGAGATGTTCAACAGTGGCGATCGCGACTACGATAACCCCAGTTAAGTGAATTTTTTCGCTACACGCGTCTAGAATTTGATCGAGCTGACCACCGCTGCCGCCAATAAAAATGCGATCGGGTTCGGGTAGACCTGATAAAGCGGCAGGGGCACTGCCATAAACGGCGTGAACGTTTTGAACCCGGAAACGACCGCTGTTTTGCTGAATTAGCGTAATTCCAGCCGCCGTTTTTTCGATCGCGTAAATTTTAGAACTGGGAAACAGTCGGGCCATTTCAATCGATACGGAACCTGTGCCTGCTCCTACATCCCAGATGGTTTGGCCGGATTGCAAGGCCAGTTCACCTAATGCCAACAGCCGCACTTCTCGTTTGGTGATCAGGCCAGGGCGATCGCTAAAACTGAGAAAACAGTGATCCGGTACCCCCAATGCTGGCAACGTCGATACATCCAACGCGTTCTCAAGGGATTGGGCCGATCGCAGTAGGATCACAACATTTAGCGGTGCGAACGTTCGGTCGATCAAATCATCCGCCCGAAAGGATTGAATCTGTTCGTCAGAACTTCCCAGATTTTCGCAGACCCAGCAGGTGTAATGGGCTGGCAAATCTAACGCTAACAAGAGACGGGCGATCGCCCCAGGTGTATTCGTGCCGTCCGTCAACACGGCAATTTTTTCGGCTCCCTGCTGCAATGCGAGCGTTAATTCTTCCAACGATCGCCCGTGTGCACTCACTAACCGCGCATCCTGCCAGGACGTTTTGACCCGACTGAAGGCAAGCTGTACCGCGCTGAGATGGGGATGAAAGGTCAGCCATGCCGCAGGCAATTCAGCAAGCAACAAACGACCCAGACCAAAGAATAGGGGGTCGCCGGAGGTGAGGATGGCGATGAAGGGTGTGTGGTGGGTGCTTTCTGGCTCCTGGCTTCTGGCTCCTGGCTCCTGACTTCTGACTTCTGATTCCTGGGGAGATTCGGTGTTGCGGGAATCTACGAGGTGGCGAATGGTTTCGAGGAGGTGGCGGAAGTTGCCGAGGGGGAGGCGATCGCCAGGGTGATTGGGAAAATAGCTGAGGTGGCGATCGCTACCCACCAATACCGTGGCTTGCTCTACGATCTGCCGGACAGATTCAGTCAACCCATCCAAACCATCCAAACCAATCCCTATAACCTGTACCGGAGTCATACCCACAGCCCACACCCTATACCCCACACCCCATACCCATTACCTAGACTTAATCGCCCGCTCAATCTCCCGCTTCTCTTGCTTCCGTTTGAGGTCTTCCCTCTTGTCGTGCAGCTTTTTACCTCGAACCAGAGCCAGCGAAAGTTTCACCCGTCCTTTCTTTAAATACATTTTGAGCGGCACCAGGGTTAATCCTTTTTGCTGCACCTGTCCAATCAGCTTGCGAATTTCTTGCTTGTGCAGCAATAAGCGACGATTTCTCAAAGGCTCGTGGTTAAACGCCTGGCTGGCGGTGTGGTGTGGAGAAATGTGGACGTTGTGTAGCCACACTTGCTCATCACGAATGAGGCCATACCCGTCTCGCAGGTTGACCCTACCTTCGCGAATCGACTTCACCTCTGTTCCTCGTAACTCAATTCCAGCCTCAAAGGTTTCTAGAATTTCATAGAGGAACCGAGCCTGTCGGTTATCACTCACAATTTTATAGCCGTCACCGTTATCGCTCATTCTTTCTGAGAGGGGGTTGGGGGTTAGGGGTTGGGGGTTGGGAAGAGGGAGATATTGGCTGGATGGCTACTCGACGACGATACACCATTCGTGGAGTTCGTAATCGACGCAACCATGTCGGATGAGGGGATCTTGGGCCACGATTGCCTTCGCTTCCTCTAAAGAAGTAGCCTGGAATACCAGCATACCACCGCCAAAATCAGCCCAGTAGCCTGTTTTTGCTTGATGTCCTTGTTCAATCAGGGTTCGCACATAAGCCCGATGGGCAGGGACAAACTGATCAAAAGTAAGCTTATCTACAATGCCTCTTTCAATTTTGACAAACCAGGGCATCTATCAAGCTCCTCACTCAGAATTCATCAATTCTCATTATGCAAATTTGGGTCGTGCAAGCTCGCCGCAGGCGATCTTGCACGACCTCAAATGCGGGTTTTGTGCGCCCGTCAGGCACGCAAAACCCGCATTTGAGGTCAAAATAAAAGTTGCTCTACAGAATTGGGCTTTATTGAGTGTGCTGCTGGATTTCAAGGATAACGTGAATCTTTGGCTATGAACGCTGACCCGAATACGCCACGATTTTTCATCGCACTGCTGCCTCCTCAAGCGATTCAGGACTTTGCGACTGACGTGATTCAAGAATTGAGCGATCGCTACCGCACCCGCACGTCTAAAGCGCCACCTCACGTTACGTTACAGCCTCCGTTTCAATGGCCGCTCGATCAGGTCACTGCTCTAGAACAGTGTTTGGCTGCGAGCGCTGAGCAGCATTCCCCAGTCCCGATCGCCCTTTCAGGATTCGGCGCATTTGCGCCACGCGTTCTATATGTTAATGTCTTGAAAACACCCGAACTGCTGGCTCTTCAAAGCAACCTGGCAGACGCCTTAGAGAAAACGCTCAATATCGCAGATCCCAAATCAAAGCAGCGACCGTTTGCACCTCACCTCACGGTTGCCTCCCGCAATCTCACCCGCCAAACCTTCAAACAAGCCTGGGCCGATCTGCAACCCCGTTCTGTTGAATTTGAGTTCTTAGCCGATCGCCTGACTCTATTAATTCACCGAGGCGATCGCTGGCAGGCGTGGAGGGATTGGGTGTTGGGTGTCGGGTGTTAGGTGTTGGGTGGGTGGGTGTTGGGTCTCAGGACGTGACTGAAATGTTTCTACTCTTCCCCATCCTCCCTATCTTCCCCATCCTCCCTATCTTCCCCATCCTCCTGACTCCTGACTCCTGACTTTGTTATCAAAACATGACAAAAACATCCCTCCGCTTGACTGAAATCTGCAAAACGGTAACAATAAATACAGAAAGTAAATCGTTCATCTCTCTCGACCAGAGTAGGCTACTCAGTTAGAGAGACGGAAGTAAGGAGTTATCCTGAAGGAACGCGCCTCATCGATACAGAAAAAGCGAGGCGAGATTATGAAACTTACATACCGTGGAGTTAGCTACAACTACAATCCTCCTGAAGTTAAGGCGGCTGATGCGATCGCGACAGGTAGATATCGGGGTTCTGGATATCGGTTGCGTCAAGTGCAGGCTACGATTGCCCAACAGCCCGGTCTGGATCTGAAATATCGTGGTGTTGCATATGCCACCTTGCCAAATTTGGTGGATGCAGAAGAAGCCCCAGCAGTCGTTCCGGCAGTGGCTACCGCACCATCGGCTACAGCATCAACCGAATCGAACATGCGGTCTTTGGCCATGCATCATCATCGTGCGGCCAAGCAACGCGAACAGTCTATGTTGAGCCGGATTGCGAACCAAGTTGGCCTCAGTCCAGAGTTTGCGGCTCACTACTGGAATCCAATTCAAGGCAAGATCGGTCACGATGCCCTCGATGCATACGATCGCAGCCACGTTGCATTTAGCTAAGTGTCTCCTCTCAAATCAAACTAGGTGGTTTGGTCTAAGTTAGTTGGTTTGGTAGCACCCCATATGGGGTGCTTTTTTTGACGTGAATTTGACGAACGCGCAACGTCTTGCCCTGTGCGATTTGCAGAGTAAGACTTTGCGTAATTTCAGCCGCGCGTCGCGCAGCTCAAGTGACGCTATCGAATTCCTAAGAAAACGTGTTTTCTTTTCGTTTTCCCAAGAGGGCAGTAGTGCAGCGCACTACTACCCCCTTGTTGGAGACTCACGTTAATCAAGGAGAAGTCGTATTCCATTCACGTTTGGATGGAGTGCTATCTTGGGTTTACCGAAGCTAGGAGAACGGATTGGTGTTAAACGTTAAAACAGGTTTAGTGTTGCTAACGCTAATCTGCATTGTGGCGACTGGAGCTGCAATGTACGCTTTGGGTGGAGTGAACGCTGAGAAACTGGCCCAATGGCTTCAGGTCGCGGGTATCTGGGCACCGATCGCCTACGTGATTCTATATGTCA
This sequence comes from Crinalium sp., assembly GCA_036703095.1. Classification (GTDB taxonomy): domain Bacteria; phylum Cyanobacteriota; class Cyanobacteriia; order Elainellales; family Elainellaceae; genus DATNPS01. The sequence goes on from DATNPS010000505.1 coordinate 20,003, forward strand.
TTGCGACTATTCTGGTCTTACCGTCTACGGTGTTAAACCTGACAGGTGGAGCGGTGTTTGGCCCCTGGTTTGGTACATTGTGGACGAGTGTGGGAGCTATTTTGGCGGCGATCGCCGCTTTTGCCTTTACCCGCACGGTGGGGCGACAAGCGATCGCCAAACGCCTCAAGGGCCGATGGCAGGCGATGGATGCTGAAATCCGTCGGGGAGGCGTATTTTACCTGTTTGCGATTCGACTCGTGCCTATCATGCCCTACGGTCTGGTGAACTTTGCCGCCGGGTTAACGTCTGTCAGCTTTAAGGATTATCTGCTAGGTACGACTCTGGGTACAGTTCCCAGCGTGTTGCCATTTGTGCTGTTGGGAAGCTCTGGATTAAGGGCTGTCAGCACAGGCGATCTGTTTCCACTGTTAGCGTCTTTGGCATTGACAGGCATTTTAGTTGGCGGGTCAACCTGGTATCGGCGGCGCTTGAGGAGCCGATAAGCAATCGGGGAGGGAACGCAGGACTGACCGTTTGGGAGTTTAACCGTTTGGGAGTTTAATGGTGAAGGTGCGATCGCACCAGGTGCTACTCGTTTATCCTGAATTGCTATAGCAATCCCAACTGGGATCTGAGAATCGTACCTATCTCACAAGTGATTTAGGACTGCTATATATAAGAACGATTTAGCCAGGTTGCAACGATTGACTGCTCTTTAAACCCCATCAGGATGAACGTCGATGGAGCCGCAATACTCCTTAGTCATACCCATCTACAACGAAGAAGCTAATATTTCAGAGCTGTATCGCCGCATTTATGGCGTGTTAGATCGGTTAGATGGAGAGGCCGAAATCATTTTTGTGGATGATGGCAGCCGCGATCGCTCCCTATCCATGCTGCGAGAGTTACACGAGCGAGATTCGCGAGTTTGCTATCTCAGTTTTGCCCGCAACTATGGTCATCAAATCGCGGTGACAGCGGGGCTGAATTTCGTGCGTGGGAAGGCGATCGTCGTGATGGATTCTGATTTGCAAGATCCACCCGAACTGATTCCCGAACTGATCGAGCAATGGCAACAGGGCTATCAAGTCGTTTATGCACAGCGCAGTGCTCGACGACGAGAATCCTGGCTGAAGCGGCTTCCGGCTTTTGTTTTCTATCGACTTCTGCGAAATTTGGCTGATGTAGATATTCCAACCGACACGGGTGATTTCTGTTTAATGGATCGCTGTGTGGTCGATTTGCTAAATGCAATGCCGGAGCGAAATCGGTATATCCGGGGATTGCGCGCCTGGGTTGGATTTCGGCAGACTGCCGTGCCGTTCGAACGCGATCCTCGATTTGCTGGAGACGTGAAATATACGTTTCGCAAATCTCTGGCGCTTGGCATTAATGGATTAGTGTCGTTCTCCAAAATTCCCCTGCGGATCTCAACCTATGTGGGGCTGGTAGCGGCGGCGATCGCCCTGCTCATGGCGTGTCTTGTCATCTACTGGCGATTTTTTGAACCTAAGTCTCCGGTGACAGGATTTGCCACCATCGCAGTTGCTATCTTTTTCTTAGGTGCGGTTCAGCTTATCAGCATTGGCATCTTGGGTGAATATGTGGGACGAATTTACGAAGAAGTTAAAGGCCGACCGCTCTATACACTGGCAGAAGTAGAAGGGTTTCAAGAGCGGAACGTGCGACAGAGGTTTAGGACGTGAGGGGGATAGTCACTATTCGTTCGTTAGTGTTGACTCAGCTTTGGCACGGGCGTGATGCGCTGTACGGTCATAAGGCTATGACTGCGATCGCCAAGAACCGTTGGTTCCATCCCTTACTTTTGTTGCTTTGGATCGTGATAGGAGCCGGATTGCGGTTTACTCACTTAACGTCTAAGCCGCCCTGGACGGATGAATTTGCCACGCTTGTGTTCAGCCTGGGGCATAGCTTTGAGACAGTACCCCTGGATCAGGCCATTGATCTGAATACTCTCTTGCAGCCTCTTCAACTACAGCCTGTGGCAAGCGCGAGAGATGTTGTGCATTATCTCCTGGCTGAGGACGTGCACCCGCCACTTTACTTTGTGTTAGCGCACGGGTGGATTCAGTTATTTTCAAGCTCAGATGGGCTGATCTCGATTTGGGTGGCGCGATCGCTGCCTGCCCTGCTGGGTGTGTTTTCAATTCCTGCCGTGTTTGGGGTGGGATGGTTAGCATTCCGATCGCTCAGTGTGGCTCAACTGGCTGCGGCCATCATGGCCGTATCGCCCTTTGGCATTTTTTTAGCGCAAGAAGCCCGACACTATACCCTCGCGATCCTGTGGGTGACTGGATTTCTCGCCTGCCTGGTGGTGGCAGCTCGACATATTCACACCCGTAAAATCTTGCCGGTCGGGGTTTGCCTGATCTGGGTAGCTCTCAGCGCTGTAGGCATTGCCACGCATTACTTTATACTGTTGACTCTGGCGGCGATCGCCCTGGTGCTTTTAGGGTTAGGACTGCGGCAAACCCGACGCCGACCGGATGCCATGCTGCGATCGCACTGGCATCGCATCTATGCGGTTGCCCTGGGTACGGCGATGGCTAGTGTAGTCTGGTTTCCCATCTGGCAGACGATTCACAATCGAGAGATTACCCAGTGGATTCAAAGTGGCGATCGCTTCAGTCTGTTAGCCATTATTAATCCCATCGCTCAGGCGATCGCGGCCTGGACGACGATGCTCATCCTGCTGCCCGTCGAATCGCAGCCTTTATGGGTGACGCTGTTTTGGGGTGGGTTAATGATCCTGTTTGTTGTTTGGGTGGTTCCCCTGTTGCGACGAGGACTGCGATTGCATCTGGCCGATGCTAAAACACGCTTGGCGGTGAATGTGCTGGGAGGATTTGTGCTGGCGGCGATCGCCCTGTTCTTTGGCATCACCTATGGCTTGGGCAGCGACCTGACGCGTGGAGCACGCTACAACTTTGTCTATTTCCCAGCCGTGATTATTTTGGTTGGAGCTAGCCTTGCCACTATTTGGCAGAGCAAAACATCTCGCTTCAACGGTAAAGCGGCGGTCGTTTTCGTATGGTTCGTTGGTCTGGTTAGCAGTCTGACCGTCGCTAATAATTTGGGGTATCAAAAATACTATCGACCTGAATTGCTGCTTGATTTAATTACCAGTCGTTCCCAACAGCCCGTCCTGATTGCCACAACCCAAAATACGCTGGTACAAATCGGTGAAATGATGGGCATTGGTTGGGAGGTGCAGCGACGGGTGCAGCATGGGGAAGCGATCGCCCCCACTCCAAAATTTCTGCTGGCTCGTGAATATCAAAATGCTTGCCTTGAAAATTGTGCTGCAACCGATACCCTGAAGCAAACCGTGAGTCAGATGACTGCACCAATTGACCTGTGGTTGGTTAATTTCCATGCACCTGTCAATCTGGAATCGCAAAGTTGCACGGCCGATGACCAGCCACAGCCTTACATTAACGGCTATAGCGCCAAGCTATACCACTGTGGCTCTTAAACTTCTAGGCTAGTTCGGGATCGCAGAAGTTTGAATCTTCCATAGTTTGATGGTTCCATCTTCACTAGCCGTGACCAGGTGCTTGCCATCGGTTGAAAAATCAATGTATTCGATGCCCTGTCGATGAGCAGCGATTTCGCAAAGAGGGTTAAAAGTTGGCGCTTCATAGAACTGAATGCTTTTGCTGCTGTCAGAGATGCGCTTGGCACCACCGCCGCCGCCAGTCACCAAAAGTTGGCCGTTTGGAGAAAAAACAACGGCTTCCATAGGATGGTCGTATTCGAGCGTTTTGACTAACTGACCGTCGCTGACCTGAAATACCTTAACCGAATTGCCTTTAAAGTTAGCCGTTGCAAATACCTTGCCATTGGGCGAGACTCGTACAGATTTTATAGATGAGTTAGCTGGTTTGATCTCGCGCACTAGACTGCCATCTTCAAGGCGGGAAATTTTGACTCTGTGATCGAGTGCTGCGGTTAAAACAAACTGATTGTCAGGGGTGAAGGCGATGGAGTTAATGCCTTTGCGATGGGCAATGCGATCGCGGTAGTGGAGTGCCCAGGGTTTAGCGGTATACACCAGCAGCTTTTGATTATCAGCACCTGCCAGGTATTTCCCATCAGGGGTAAAGGCAATGGCATCAGCTTCTCCTGCGTCTATGGCTCGAATGAGATGCCCATTATCTGTTTGATACAGTTTGATGCCTGCTGAATCCCCTGCAACAGCCACCATACTTCCATCAATCGAAAAACTGGCGGCTTCTACTTCTCCCTGCTTGTTCGCTAAAGACCCACCCCAGTAAACACTTTCCCAAACGAGGGAAGCATCTGAGATACGCCACAAACGCACACGGCCATCTCTGGAGGTTGTAGCAATAAACTGACCATCGGGGGAGAACTCTGCACTCTCGACGGAACCCTCTGCCCCATTGATGTCAACATTCGCCGTCCAAATGGTCTGCACAAACGATGGTTGGCAAGGGGGAGCCGGGGAGCGATCGCTTAAAGATGTTGAAGCGGAAAAGAGGCGATCGCAGGACTGTAATAGGGCAATCAGACTGAAACTTAAGCTCAAACCTGCCAACGTCGTAATACGCATAGGTTTCCTGCCACAGTTGGGTTTGCCGCAAGCCGTCACATTTCAATACCGTATCGTTTGGCTTTAGTCCGGATCTTTAAACGTGAATTCGATAGCTTCAAGTGATCTGATAGCGCCATATCAGCCGTATGTCTTGCTGAGCCAGTTTTTGCGCCTTGGCCAAATTCGCGTTACCCCGATTTCCGTGCGTGTAATGGTGCTACTGAGCAGTTAAGGGCAACGGTGCTATCCAATCAAAAAGTGGGGGAGCGTTGCTTCAGAGTGCTCCCCTACTTTCATTGCTAAGGATCGCGGATTTAATAAAACCCGCAACTTAATTTTGGAACATGCGGCAGAGCCGCATGTTCCAAAATTAAAAATTTGGTTTTAATTTATCCATGACCCTAAAAGTTTCATTTAGTTACGATGATTGTTACTGTAGCGAATCCGTGCTCCGGCCCACTGTAGCTTTTCGCGCAGAGTTTGATAGTACGAATAATCTTCGCGCAAAATAATGAACTGCGCCTGACAATCTGCGATGCGAATATCGACGCGCTGTCCCGGCCAGATTGATGTGGCCAGCACGCCATCCATCCAAAGCTTAGTTGATAGATCGCGATCGGCCAGTGGCCAAATGCTAACGATAGAGCCAGGAGGCAACACAATCGGACGACTGGACAGACTGAGCGGACAAATTGGCGTAATCACGATCGCATCCATACCCGGATGCAAAATGGGGCCATTCGCGGCTACGGTGTAACAGGTTGAGCCAGTCGGAGTCGCCACAATCAGACCATCACCCTGATATTGATCGACCACCTCACCATCGATCTCCATTTCCAGAATGGAGGTAATCATGCGATCGGCAGAGGCTGGCTTCACACACATTTCGTTGAGTGCTAAGAAGCGATCGCTCATCGGTTCTAAATTAGTGCGGTTGCCCTCATAAGTAGTGGCCTGAAGCATCATGCGTCGCTGCACTGCAAAGCGATCGTCCTGCAACCGATCCCAAACTCGTTCCGTGTCGCTAAATTCTTCGGATGGCTCGGTTAGAAAGCCAAGATGGCCGCCTACATTGACGGCCAAAATCGGAATACCATCGGCAGCCAGATGCCTGGCGGCAGCTAGAACAGTTCCATCCCCACCTAACACAACGGCTAGATCGATGGGATGAGTCACCGAGGCCAAAAAAACCGGATACGGATTATCCTTAGGGCCGCTTGGCCCGACTAAAACCCGGCATTTTCGCTCCTCAAGCTGTCGGGCGCACTTTTCGGCCCAACGCTGACTCATCGAGTCTCCAGCTTTATGAACAATGATGACTTGATTTAAATCCACGCACCTGCGGCTTCAATCCGCTACCACTTCAACAGATTGAACTGCTCCATATCTACAGTATCGCGGTTGCGGTAAATGGCAAGCACAATCGCCAGACCAACAGCGGCTTCTGCTGCCGCAATGGTAATCACGAAGACGGTGAACACCTGTCCTTTGATGCCTTCAGGGTCGAGGAAGTTGGAGAATGCCATCAAATTGATATTCACTGCATTCAACATCAACTCGATTGACATCAAAACACGAATGGCATTCCGACTGGTAACTAATCCATAAATGCCAATGCAGAAGAGAGCAGCAGCCAGGAGTAGGAAGTATTGGAGTTGCATTTGGGTGTTGGGTGTTGGGTGTTGGGTGTTGGGCGTTAGGGGATGAAGACCGTTACCCCCGTAGAGATACACGAGTTGTGCGTCTCAAGAACCATGACGCCCCGCAATGATTCAAGTGGGTGTTAGCCGTTGGGTGCTAGGTGTTGGGTTAAGCGTTGCGATCGCCCGGAGAGCTAGCGATCGTCCGTTCTGGGCTACCGGGAGCAACACCCGTGAGTTCCCGAGGACGCTCGGGCAGGGTAAGAATGGGTTGCTGCGCTTGAACAGCCGAGGAGTCTTCAGGCAAAAATTCGCGACGCGCTAGAACGATCGCCCCAATTAGAGCCATTAACAGCAGCACTGAGGCTAATTCAAACGGCAAGAGGAAATCGGTAAAGAAGTGCTTACCAATGATGACGATGGCACGTTCCCCTGCGATCGGCCCTTCCGAGATAGGCCAGGTGGTCGCCAAAACCATCGTTCCCAATAGCGCAAACAGACCGAAACAAACCAGAGCCGTTGCAGCTTGGCCTAACCAGGCATTGCGGACGGGCGAAAACGGCTGACGCTTGTTGACCAGCATGATCCCAAACAGGATCAGAACGTTTACCGCACCGACATAAATGAGGATCTGAGCCGCTGCCACAAATCCGGCATTCAGCAGGATGTATAGCCCAGAAATGCTGATAAAGACCAGACCCAGCAAAAACGCTGAATACACGATGTTGTTTAGCAACACCACACCAAGTGCCCCGCCCAGCATCAGCAATGCCAGCACGGCCAATGAAACAAGTTGAACCCCATCCGCTAGATTCACAGCTACATCGTCTCCATCAAACGTCTGAAATAATTCTCTATCGACTTAATCCAAGTAAGGACTGGCGTTTTCTATAGCAAAGCCTCTTTGGAATGGCTGAGGGTTATTTGCTCGGTGATTCCAGTTCTTCCAGAAGTTCTTCGGGCAGTTTGCCAGCCCGACGAGAGCCAGCGGGCAGATCGTGAGGATCAAGCACACCCTTAGGCAGGTATGCCAGTTCTCGCATGGGCGTCACCATTGGATCTTCAGTGACTTTGTAGGGCAACCGTCCTAACGCAACGTTGTCAAAGTTTAATTCGTGGCGATCGTATGTAGCCAGCTCGTATTCTTCAGTCATGGACAGGCAGTTGGTTGGGCAATATTCCACACAGTTGCCGCAGAAAATGCAAACGCCGAAGTCAATGCTGTAATGATTGAGTTTTTTCTTCTTGGTTTCTTTGTTAAATTCCCAATCCACAACAGGCAGGTTGATGGGGCAAACGCGCACACAGACTTCACAGGCGATGCACTTATCAAACTCGAAGTGAATCCGTCCCCGAAACCGTTCTGAGGGAATCAGCTTTTCATAGGGATATTGAACGGTGATAGGACGCCGCTGCATGTGGTCAAACGTGACGGACAACCCCTGGCCGATGTGTTTAGCAGCTTGAACGGCCTCTTTGGTGTAATCACTAACTTGCTTGAGAAATTTCAACATAGTGTCAACTCTCGCAGAGGAAGGAGGGGAACGTTAATGGAAGAACGTGTTGAGGAGTATCGCCCTTCAACACGTTCTGGGCAGACGACTAGCCGCCAAATGCGAAGGGAAACGCCAGTTTCAAACCAGCCGTCAGCAGCAGGTTAACCAGAGAGATAGGCAACAAGAACTTCCAGCCCAAGTCTAACAACTGGTCAATCCGAACCCGAGGAACTGTCCAGCGCAGCAGGATGGCAATGAAGACCAGCAGATACGCCTTGAAAACGGTCATCACAATTCCCAAAGAGGCTGTAATCACCTGGAGCCAGGGAGTGGTTTCACTGACACCCAGCCAGCCAGCTAGGAGATTGATGGGAATCGGGAAATCCCAACCGCCCAGATAGAGCACAGCGACAAATAAGGACGAGAGCACCAGGTTGACATAAGACCCCAGGTAAAACAGGCCAAACTTAATCCCGGCATATTCAGTCTGATAGCCTGCGACCAGTTCTTCTTCTGCTTCAGGCAAGTCAAACGGTAGGCGCTCACACTCGGCTAATGCTGCGATCCAGAAGATGAGAAAACCAATCGGTTGACGCCAGATGTTCCAGCCCAAAATGCCATAACCCGACTGCTGGTTCACGATGTCAATGGTGCTGAGCGAGTTCGACATCATGACGACAGCCAACACCGACAGCGCTAGGGGAAGTTCGTAGCTGATGGATTGTGCGGCGGCTCGCAGCCCTCCCAACAGGGAATACTTATTGTTGGAGGCATAACCTGCCATGAGCAATCCAATGGGCGCAATGCTGGAAAGGGCAATCCACAAGAAAATGCCAACGCCCAGATCGGTGATCAACAAATTCTGTCCGAAGGGAACGATCAGATAGGACAGGAAGACGGGAACGACCACTAGCACAGGGCCTAGCGTAAACAGCCAAGGATCAGACTTAGCTGGAATAATGTCTTCTTTAAAGAGAAGCTTGGCTCCATCCGCCACTGGAATTAACATCCCCAACGGGCCTGCAAACTCAGGACCAATCCGCTGTTGCGCGGCAGCAGAGATCTTTCGCTCCAACCAAGTTGTCACCAGCACTCCGACCGTTGCTGCGACTAGCATTAACAGCATGGGCAGGGGAAGCCAGACGACTTTGGCAATTCCTAGGGGAACACCAAAATCCAGCAATATCTGGATAAAGTTTCCTTGTAAGTCAATTCCTGAATTCATAAAGTTGCTGCTACGGGCATGTTGAGTGAACTAACTCAGCGAGATGATCTTTAGAACTGATGTTTTAAGTTTGTCTAAAGCCATCAATCAAACGGATGGAGCACCTTTGTGAAGATTTTTCACAGTAATCCCCGTGATCAGTATATCGCTGCAAGGTTCTCAGGGTGGCATTCGCCGATAGAACTTCTAGGGTCAGGTTATTCGCGCTATGTGTAGTCAAAGTACCGACAGAACGAGCTTTGAAGATTGAATAGATGAAAATCTATGGTTTTAGTCTTAATAATTGAATTAACTCAGGGATCGGTTTGTCTTTCAGTGCATAAAATGGCTCAATTTACTTGAATCTAAAAACGACCTGAAGATTTGTTTTGGAAAAGGGTGGTATTAGACGCAACAATAGGTATACTGATGAGCTATTCCTCCAGCACCGATCGGAACTAGTCAACCTTGCAAGTGTTAGGGACTGGACATTGTGCAAATTCCAAATTTTCCTGAATGTAACCACTCGCTGATCAAATCTCTGTTTCACTACAGCGATCAGGAGCTATTGACGCTGTTTCAGCGGCATCCTGATGCGGGGCAATATTTTGCAGCTATTTTCTGTCGCTATAGCCCCATTGTCTACACCTTAATTCGTCACTCGGCGCGATCGCCCGTTCAGGCTGATTATCTCTTTGCGATTACCTGGCGTCACATCTTTCACGAATTGAGAGGGATAGACCCTCATGCCCGATCGGGAGAGGAATCGATCAATCTGCAAAGCTGGTTAATTAACGTCACGGCAGTTTGCATCAATCGGGCCGACTTACCTCCAGTCGAATCCATTCACTATTCTCTAGAATCGGCACCGCCGCCGCTCTGGTGTTATGTAGAGCAAGCGTTGGAGCAGTTGCCTCCCGTGCAGCGTCTCATGGTGTTAATGGCTCAAACCTTCCACTGGAGTGAAACGCGAATTGCCGCCTATTTGCAAGCAGAAGGCGAATCGATTTCTCCGGCTGAGGTGAGAGAGCAGCTTCAGGAAGGTTATCAAAGCCTGGAAGCTGCTATTCCCGAAGACATCCGAGCGATTTATTTAGACGGGCAAAACCGCAGTCCTCTAGTTGGCGATCCCGTTCCTTCTGAAGCTGTAGATGAGTTGCCGTATTAATAGGGCAAAGGGCAAGAGTTAGCGAGCAGCAGGGGAGACCACGATTGTCACTACATATTCACCCTGGAAAATCTAAATTTTGGGGTACCTTATTGGGTGGAACACTCTAAGTTAAACGCTTGTGAAGTACTTTTTCCTATCAGACGGATGGATTGTTGGGAGAATTTGGGAATTTGGAGGAATCTGGAATGAACTGGCCTGGAGGCGAAAGCCGGATATTGAACGCTTGAATCTTTGCATTCAAGAGCGCGGTGAAACGCTATGGCTTTACCGGGTGGAGGACGCGGTATTGATGGTCGAGGTAAAACCATCGCTTCCTAACTCAGATGATCCCTCTCAAACGATCGGTCAGGTTGTCCTCAAGCGGCTGATTAGTGCAGAGCAAGTAATTGAGCTACTCTGTTCCGTAGAAACTGTTTTGGAAGAGAAAGGATGACAGAAGGTAAGAGTCAGGCGTAGAAGCCAGGAGTCAGGAGTCAGGAGTCAGAATAAAAGGCGGTTTCTCTAAATCAATCTATTGTTTTAAGAGCGAAGGGCACGGCGTCGCCGTGCCCTTCGTTGCTGGGATTTTTTGTAGGGGCGTTTTGCGAAACTCCCCCTTACCGTATCAGTCGTCTTAAGTTGGGGAAATCGGTACAACAGCGATGACTCTAACTAGAACCGAAGTCCGAAGGACGAACCCTTCTGGCTCCTGACTTCTGGCTCCTGACTCCTGGCTCCTGACTCTTAGCTCCTTCCCTCTGCCTCCTGCCTTTCCCCTATGGTGTCTCAGCTAAATTCCCTAACGGCAAATTGCTGACGGCTCGTTGAAGCTGAACCAGAGAACGGTTATACCCCACGATCGCATTCAGTTGATTCACCTCAGCACGGGTTAGCTCGGTTTGCGATCGCAGTACTTCAATCTGAGTACCGACCCCTGCCTGGAAGCGCAGACGGGCTAGCCGTAATGCCTCAGTGGCTTGCTGTAAGGCTAATGTGGTGGTGCTAATGTTTTGCGAGTTGGCCTGGAGCGACAGGAAGGCTTGCTCTACATCAAAGCGAACCTGATTGCGGGTATCGGCAAATTGAGTCTCGGCGATCGCAATATTAGCTCGTTGCTGATCCGCCCGTGCTCTGGCGGCTCCACCATCATACAAATTGATATTCATCCGCACCCCAAATGAATATGTGTCGTTGAAGTTATCGTTATTGCTGCTGGTTAACGAATTGTTGCTGCTACTGCCGTTTAACAAGTCACTAGCTGAGTAGTTGGCAAATAGAGAGACCTGGGGACCTAATTGACCCAGAGCCGCCCGTCGCTGATAGTCACTAATTTCTCGCTGCACAAGCTGCTGTTGCAACTCAGCCCGGTTTCGATAAGCCAACACAATGCTTTCATCCAGGCTCAAATTCCAGGTGGCGGCTACTCGTACTGGATCAGCGGCGATCAGGTTAACATTTTCGGCTAGGTTAAGCCGCCTTGCCAATTGGCGACGGGCAATCTGCTGCTGACTTAAGTTCTGCGTCAATTCTTGCTGAGAGTTCGCGACATCCACCTGAGCCTGAAGCACATCAAACCGGGTGCCAACCCCTGCTCGTTCCAGGGCTTGTGCATCTTGCAGGTTCCGCTGAGACTCTGCTAACGCCGATTGTGAAATTCTTACCTGCTCGTCAGCTTGCTGCAAATCATAATAATCGTTGGCAACATCTAATCGCAACTGCTCCGCAACTGTCTCAACCTGTAGCTCCTGAAAGCGCACTTGCCCCTCATTGGCACGAATGTTGGACGAGCGTGTGCCAGAAGTAAACAAGTCGTAGTTGAGCTGTAAGGTGCCACCCAATGTGAGATTGATCTCGTCTTGGTTCGCTGCAAACTGGTTGCCTGCATTCTGGTTCTTGTCCCCTGTTAACTCAGTTTGAAGCTGCAAGGTCGGATCATTAGCGGCCTGTGCTTCGCGCAACTGCGCCTGCGTCCGTTCTAATTCCAAGATCGATGCCTGTAGCTGTCTGCTGTTGCGCTGAGCTAATTCCCAGGCTTGTTCTAATGTGATTGGCTGCGTCCCAACGATTTCAACTTCCTCTGGTTGGGTGGGAAACAGCAGCGGATTTGGATCAGAGTCCAAATATTCTGGTGCAGAGACAGTCGTAGATGCGGATGTAGAGGGAGTAGACGGTGTGGTTGGGGACGTGTCGCTGGGAAGAGGTTGAGCGTTTGGGGTATCTGTATCAGAAGCGGCTCCCGGTTCTTCAGCCGGAGGGGGAGAGGCTGCACCGGGCAGTGGCAAAGACTCTGCGGGAGCCTGAGTGGCCTGAGATAGCGTTGAGGATTCCGCCTGGTCTACTGATGGGGAGCTTGAGTCGGCGGTCGCATTGGCTCTGCTGGGATTGCCCTCGGCCAAAAGACGGCGCGAAATAGGTCGATCTGAATGAACCGTGTTGCTCGCGTCTGCGGCCTGAGTCACCGAAGATGTCTCTGATGCATCGTTTGGAGTGGGCTGCGAAGCGGGACGTGAGGCTGTAGCGTCCGATTTCGTGGTGGTGCTGTCTTTCGCGAGTTCGATACTCGCAGGCAACCGCTGTGATGAAGCGGAAGGGGCAACGTCGGGTGAGTCTGATGGTTTACGTTGAGCGATTAAGGTGGATAGATCAATTTCCGCAATCTGATCTTCAGCCGGGGTTGCTGCTGAAGCCTGAGAGGCAGGAACTGTCTGAGAAGAAGCTGCTCCAACAGAGCCAAGGGTGATTACTGCACCAATGCTGAGGGCAAGGAAAGGGTGAGTGGGTTGCATGTTGGATAGGTTGCAGGCCAAATAACTATTAAGTCAGGAACAAGAGAAGACCCTGAAGCAGGATACTTGCTGTCTAATAAAATAATGAGAAATGCACGGTAATCAACGCGATTGTAATGGTAATCAACGTGATTGTAATCGAATGTTCTAGTTCATATAAGAATTGAACGGTTAACATTCAGTGATTGCTCTAAACGCTGAAATCCTTTGACAGTATACGGGACAAGGGTGCGATCGCACTTCACCCAGTTGACTAACCAGCAAGGGTTCCTCATTTCAGAGCCTTTTCAGACAGCAATTGCCAAAATATACCTAGCCAAGATAACCGATCTAGTCAAGAATCCTTCAATAATTTCAGCAATTCTCGTTTCGAAGCTCATGGCAGCGTGAATTCGATAGTGTTATTTCAACGGCACGACGCGTGGCTGAAATGGTGTAAAAACTGGCCCCGTGCAATGCACAGAGCCGGTTTTTGCACATTCGTCGAATTTAAGTCCTGTTAGCTCAATTTAAATTCGGCAAATGTAGGCTGCCCATACACCATACTGCGATCGACTGCCGACAAAACCTGATTATTGCTCGTGTCAGACTCAAGGCATTTGCACACCAATTGCGCTACATCCGCCCGGTGGATCGTACCCACAACGGTTGGGTCAAGCGTCAAAACCCCATTTCCTGTAGCAGGTTCAGATTTCAAGCCTCCCGGTCGCACAATCGTATAGGTTAGACCACTAGCTATGAGGTGTTGCTCAGCTCGCTCTTTTTCCGCCAAAACTGGCCCCAGCGTTTGTAGAACCTGGGGGGATAGAGCGACTACGCTGTTGCCACTGCCAATGGAAGATACCAGAATAAACTTTTGAACGCCTGCTTTAACCGCCGCGTCAATCAAATTCTTGTTGCCTAAGTAATCAACGCGCTGACCGTCTTGAGGCATCCCGCCAACCGTTGTAATTACCGCCCACACCGGATCAGCCAGCATGGCCTGCTCTACGGCATCAGCATCTAGTGCGTCGCCAAACGCAACCGTAATTCCCAATGCCTCCAGTTCAGCTTGAGCTGCATCGGTTCTCAACAGTGCTTTGACCGATAGAGATTTTTTGCGTAATTCTTGGGCAATTTCACGCCCAACACCCCGGCTTGCTCCCGCCAGAAATACCAACCCTGAATGGCTCATTCTTAACTCCTGATGTTAGATTCAGCGCGCCGCAGAAAGTTTAGCAATTCTCGGTTCACCGTTTGCGGAGCTTCTTGCTGTACCCAATGACCGCAGTGCGGAATAGAGGTTAATTGCAATGGCGCTGAAACAAGCTTGTCAATATCTTCAATTAATTGATGGCTCAGGAGAAAATCATCTTCGCCCCAGAGTACCAGCGTTGGCACAGTGACAGGGTTGGGCGATCGCCCCCACTGCTGCATCAAGCTTTGCGGTGAGAAGAACTGTCGATAGTAATTCAAGGCGGCGGTGAGCACACCGGGCTTTTCTAAGGCCGCTTCGTATAGCGCCGTATCTCTAGCGGAGAAGGCTCCCTTGCGAATCGCCTGTCCCTGGAGCATATTTTTGAGGAACGTCCGCAGGTTTTGGCGAATCAGTAATTCCGGCAGCCCTGGAATTTGAAATGCCAGCATGTGCCAACTCCGGCGGATCTGATCTACATTGCTGACTAGCTCATGCATCAAGCGCTGCGGATGAGGTGCATTTAAGACCGCTAAACGGTTAAGCACCTGGGGAAATTTTTGAGCCAAATGCCATGCGATCGCCCCACCCCAGTCGTGGCCTACCACATGAGCCTTGAGATACCCCAAATTTTCAATCAAACCTCGAATATCGAGACTTAACGTATCGAGGTCGTATCCGCTTTCAGGTTTATCGGAATCGTTATACCCTCTCAAATCTGGCACAACTACTTTAAAGTGACGTGCCAGAGCCGGAATTTGGTGCCGCCAAGCATACCAAAACTCTGGAAATCCATGCAGCAAAATCACCAACTCGCCCTCACCTTGCATCACACAATGCAAGCGAATCCGGTTGGTTTCAATAAACCGATGTTGCCATCCTGAACTGAGTGCAGTCATAAACTTGAAGCTAAACGGGTTGTTTTGGGCGCACAGTTTGATGGGTCGGACTGGATAGGTTGGATGCTATCTTGCAGTCTCTCGACAAGCTACCCACCCTATGACGCTACAAAGATCTGTAGCTCTTGATACGCCCGATATTTTATTTAGCCCATGTTTACCAGCGTAGCATCTTACACCACCAGACCCGCAATCCGTTTCCTACTATGAAAATCTGGTGGCAGTGCGTGCACACTGCCACCGATTGCGGGTTTTGCGCGCCCGACGGGTGTGCAAAACCCGCAATCAGTTTCAAAATGAGAATGCGGTTAGGGAGGACACTGTGTGCCGTTGATTGTAGGAACCACTCCTAGTGGCCCCTCACATACAATAGACAGGGTGGTGATGCTGCTCGTCGTCAACATTGTGCCAAGCCAAACCCGCCCGGCATAGCCTCGCATGACACCCCCCGGCGTAGCCGTTGTGACGGCTGAGGCAAGGGTTCCTGCACCTACTGGAGCAGAGGCATACGTATAGTTCCTAGAACTAGAAATACCAATCTGTAAATCAGACAGATTACCAAAAGCGTTTTTTTCCAGGTAGTAAGCTTGCTGTCCCCGATTAATAGAGCCTATATAGGTAGAGGCTTCTGACTGTTTGGCTTTATTTGCAAAATTGAGAAAGGTTGGCAGAGCGATCGCAGAAAGCAGACCAATGATAACAATTACGACCAGTAATTCAATTAAGGTGAATCCTTCATGCTGACTGTTTTTCTGAGTTAGATATTGCAGTAATTTAATCTTTAGGTCTATTTTCATATGCTGCTAGCCTTGAGTTGCGGATGATATAGGGTTGCCAACTCTCGGATCAGGGAATGAATGGGTTTATCTGTCTAAAGAGCGGCGCATTGATAAAACAAGCAGCAGTCTTATCAAGCGATCGCCTTACGGGCAAATACACCATTCAAGGTAAGTAGAGTTACATACTGTCTACGTATTCTTTAGTAGAAAATAAAATCCGGACTCCTGGTTTAGGGCAGCAGTGAGCTTCATTAAACGTTTAATCTTAGGTATTATTACGGTTAAGCCTTACGGAGATATCGCCATCTGTAGTACTCGAATTAGTCTTCTAGAACACAGAATTCGAAATTTATGGGAACAACGGTTTAGTGTGATTACGGAACCAACCGTTGGTACGGTATCGCCGGACTTGCCTATCTAACGGAGTGACTGGGAGAAGTCTTTGTATCATGTGGCACTCTCCTTGGTTCGTCACACTGAACTAACGGGAATTTGATGAATGAGCAAATGGGTGTCCTGCGCGTCGTGCAGGACACCCATTTGCTTTATTTCAGTCGCTCGTCGCGCGGCAGAAATAGGGCTATCGAATTCCTAAGAAAACGTGTTTTCTTTTCGTTTTCCCAAGGGGGGGGAGTAGTGCGTTACGCTACTCCCCCCCTTGTTGGAGACTCATGTTAATTTTGTGACCTATGGAACAATCAGAACTGGGC
>DATNPS010000509.1:0-5954 GCA_036703095.1 Crinalium sp.
TGGTATCCTCCTACAAGGTTTGGGCGATCGCTTCTAGGGAGATGAGTGGCATAGAAGGGAAATGGAATATCAATACTGATAGCATAAGCGATGGCGTCAACTGTGGGTTATGGGTAAGGTCGATCAACAAACTTCTGCCAAAGAAATATCAGCAGCTAGATTGAGGCAAAGGAACAGCTGAAGTTCCTTTATTTTCAGTTCTAATCTGAACCGATTTATCACATTGGAGTGTCTGTAATAAGCCGTTTCAGGTTGATTAGATAGCAGTTTTTTCACTTAGAAATCGTGCGATCGCTTTTGCATTCTCGATGCAGCGTTGCCGTCTATCCCACTCTTTGGCAAAAGACAGGACTCCAGCAGGTGCTTGGCTGAGATGTCCAGTGCGAGAATTTTGGAAAATCACCGTACCCTTCCTTGCACCCACTAACCAGTGGGAGGAATCAGCCGAGTACAGACAACCCGCTAATTCTTCGATCGCTTTGACCCAGCACAGTCCGAAAACATGCAAGCGATCGCCATGTTGCTGACAGACTGATTTCAACTTCTCGAAGTTGGTTTCTCGGCGTTCTTCATCAGCTTTGATATCGGCTTTGCTTCGTTTGCGCGAGCTATCCACTCGCATCCAGGGAACGCAACCGCCTACGCCTACGATCGGTGCTTCATCCAGCAGTTGATACAAAATCTTCTCATCTGCGCCCCACTGCCAAACGGGAACAAAAGGAATGCCCGTATGCTTAACGGTTTCCCACAACTTGAGGGTTGCCACCATATCGCCAATCACATCGGGAGCCACCACAAAATCAAACGGGTGGGCGATCGCCGTTGCCAAATACGATTCAAGTGAGAGCGTTGATTTGGCAGAAGGGATATCGAGAATAGTTCTCCCTTCCTTGAAAAGCCGATATGCACCTGAATCCAGCGCAACGTCAGCACCATAGTCCCAATCAATGTTGCCAAGATCTCTAGAATCAGCCAACAAACGGCTAATCCCTGCTTCTTGGAGCATCGAAAACTCTTCACCAGAAGCAATGCCCGAAAAATAGAATTTCATCGTTTCTGCCTAACTGCTGTTTTGCGGTTAGGCAGCGCGATCGCGCATAGTGTTTCTCCTGCTTAGATGCTTCTGATGAAAAAGTTCTCCAGCAAGTGCTGGAGAATCGGCAGTTTTGGTGTGGGCAGTAGCATTACTGATGTTTTTGTAAGTAGCATCGCGCCCCAGAGAGGCGATCGTCAGCAGTTCAGGTGGCACAAAGGACAAAGGTACGCAGAACTTGTGGGGGAGAACTGAGCGATGGCGGTTTTGATCCCTTGCCCGTTGATCGGTTCTCCTGATGCGATCGCCCTTCAGCTCAATCGGGTTGGTTATTCCACAAAGCAGTGTCTTGCCGTAAAGACCTGAAATTACCTTGAGAAACAATCAAATGATCGAGAATTGGAATAGACAAGCAGTTTCCACCCTGAAGCAATTGCTGAGTTAAAGAGATGTCCTCACGGGATGGCTCCAGGCTCCCTGATGGATGGTTGTGCCCGACGATGCTCCGGGTTCCACCCAGGCGAAGAATGCACTCAAAGACATCTCGCGGGTTTGCCAGTATTTCGGTTGCTGTCCCCACAGAGATGATTTCGGTTGCGATCAACCGATGCTTTACATCCAAAATCAGTACACAAAATTTTTCAACTGGCGCGTAGCCAATTGCTCGATTCAACACCACACTGGCAATGTCCGGGCTATCTACTACTTGTTTAAGTTGGACTGTAGGCAAAAACAACTGTCTGCCAAGCGCAATCGCAGCCCTCAGCTTAGAAAGCTGCTTTGCCGTTAATTCCAACTCGGAGTTAAGGTTATCCAGCAGAAGTTTGCGAGTGATTCCAGGCTGGATAACAGCATTTCCAGTCAGTGATTGAATGACTTTTACCGCTATAGATTCTCCAAGTATTTGACCGAGTAACTGTTGAAGAATTTGCGAGTCTACGTCCGTTATCAGATACTCGCAACCACTATCTTTAACTTGGTACGTCATGGTTTTACCTATTTAGAAATTCTAAATAGACAGCGCATTCGCGCACCATCATCGCCAAAGCGTCAAGTAGTGCGTTAAGCAATACATGCAAGTTCGAGACGCATAACACCCTGGCTACCGATGGAGATGCAACCGCAATGTTGAGCATCCTTGTCCGATGGATGCCACAAAGACAATCCGCCACGAATGAAGGCTCAAATCTACAATTGGGGAATTTAAATCAGTTCAATTCTATTTTCATCACACTGCCTCAGATCAATTTCCAAGGCAGCAGGGCGATCGCCCAAAATCAAGAGCAAATTAGAGGGACATCGTTAAGGCTCAAGCAACAATGCTCTCCCTGGATCTGTGCCATCAACCGATCGCCCTTCAGATTTGTCCAAGTCTGTAACTGCGAGCCATCCTCTAGCCAAATGCGCCACTGCCGTCGCCAATTGTCCTGCGGCAACTCGGCAAGCTCGATTAATTCTGCGATCGAATCAGGGAAAATTACCTCTGACATTTGGGTTAACAAGCAAATCATTAAAATCAATCTTAAAGGAAGTGCCAAAAAATTCCTGGCAATGCCGGGAAAAAGGAGTATTGCTACTGTTCAGGCAGGACGATCGCCCTTGCCAGTGTGTTTTTCGATATAGGTTGCCAGTGCTTTAGTTGTGATGTTGTTTTTAACAATGCGACCGTTGAAGCGACACACTCCTTCCCAATGGGGATTGTGAATGCTCCAAGCTACTTGGTCTAATCGCTCAATCCAACTCATGCCCTCGCCCTGGTGCAGTTGCCAACTGCCAACCATTGCTAGGGCATTCAACGTCAGCGCATTGAACGTCACCGCCGCAAGCGGACGGTGTATCACTTCGCTACGCCTCACACGCTTTGCGGCTCGACTTCGCTCAATAGCGCCCATTCGGACTGCTGTACCACGAGCGCCCCAAGGGGCGGGGAATCGACCCATAGCGATTGAACGCTAACGTTTCAGAGCGAAGAACTGGCAAAGAATCACAATTGAGGGCAGTTTCCCAATCAGGATGAGCATTGGAAACGGCTTGCCACGCGATCGCAAGCTGCACCCCATCCCCATAGAATTCAACGAGAAGAGCTTTGCAAGACTCTCGTAGGCTATTCATCGTGAATTTGCTCTGTACCCCTAAAGTTGGATTTATCTCATCTGCTGAGAACAAGATTCACAAGTTTTTTTACCATTAAAGAAGCAGGTTTCAAATTCTGATTACTGCTTATCCTCATTGAAATACGTTTTACAATCATGTCTCTTTTAACCTCTCAACAAGAAGCAACCCTTAACGCTTTTTTGACTGCCCTTGCTCAGCAAGATGAATCCCTACCACTCGGGCTGCAACAACAACTCCCTGCCATTGCCCAGAACTTGGATGCTCGGGTGATAGAACTCCCTGTAATTGCAGCGAGCCTCCCGAGTTTGAATCAGTCTTACCAAGCAGCCTTAGCCGATGCTCAGATGAATAAAGGCGAGCAAGACGCGACACTCGTTTCTACGAATCAGGATCACAGTAGCAAACTCCGCGATCGGGCTGTGCAAATTCTCACAGATTCAGACCCAGTTCAAGCAGCGAAGCGAACGCTTCCACGAGGATTAGGGCAAATCGCTTCCAACCCGTTAAAACGCTTCTTTGGTCGGGGTTGAGACTGCCAGAACTGAATACTCAAATTGAGGGCAGAAGCTAAGACTTGATAAACTGGCTGCACCCTCAATTTTCTGTGCAGTGAAATTCCTATGAACGGGTGTGTCGCAAAAACTTCTTAAAGACAAACGATTTATTATCAATCCCATCGTCTTCAGCAGCTACTCCAAAGGCTGCTTTGATCAATTTGACCTGAGATACAACATCCCCTCATTCAATTCCTTTCACTTGTTCTTTTCTGGTCATATTCATCGCTTCAATCCCACTCAAAGTCCTTCTGGGGCTGTGGAACGACTCAAACCCCATCATCGGCTTCAAAATTCGCTTAATGTTCCGATGATTCTGCTCAATTACGTTATTCAAATATTTGCTCTGCCTTAATTCGGTCTCTTTTTCAATCGTTTCATCCTCTTTGAGAGCGTCTATTGCCCTGGATAAAAGGCGATCGCATCAATGACCCACCCTTTGAACTTGAGCGTACAAAGACGGCTGCTTCCTCCTCGTTGTGGAACCGTGCCTGACATCACCAGATAAGTAAACAGGCAGTATTCACCTCGAAGGTAAAACTTGGTGGGTTGACGAGTTGAAGACAGGATCGTGATGCCATCTTCCTCAAACTCACCGTTGCGGTGAGCTTGGATGAACCAGATGTTGTGCTGAGAGCACAGATGGAAGATAACTTCTTCCATCATCTGTTTTGTCTCGGTTGATTCCCCTCCGACGACCGCATGCATGACGATCAGGTTCTCTAATGGGAAATCTCTAGAATCTGGGTTTTGGATGTATTCGATTAATAGGGCTAGTGAATCAACTCCTGCCCCACAGGAAAGAATGTGAGGTTGAAAATTGGGGTTAAGCGTTTCCAGTAGCTCAAAGAACTGAATATCCCCTGCATTAAGAAGGTGGAGGGGTGGAAGCTTTTTCTTTGCCATCGTTTCGGGCTGAAAAAGGGTTAACTCCTAGTAGTTAATTAGCAGGACAATATCAGACACTGTTAGACATTGTCGTCTTACCGAAATGGTACGATCGCACTATGACATTGAGTTATTGCAAAGGACTGCCCACACCCGCAGAAGAATTAACCGAGCTTGGCACGACTGAGCTTGAGATGTTTCTGTTTGCCTATGCTCCGGTGTTTCATAAAGCGACGTGTGAAACGGCAAATCATTTGCTCTCAACTAGCTCATTCAATAAGTCGAAATGGAACACGTACCTCCAGGTGACGTATGGCATCAATAAGCGTCATGCCAACGGCATAATCAGCTTTGCTCAGGGGGCGGTTGATTCGGCTAAAGAGTGGCGAACTGAGCATATCAAAACACTCATTGGGCAACTCAAATCAACTCAGGATTGGCTCAAAAAAGCTCACAAGAAACTGAAAGATGCCCGTAAGTTCTATGCCAAACGCAACTGGCAGCATTCCAAAACAGGATGCAGATTCCCTCTGTCTTGCTCGATTGAGTATCGGAATACCAACTGGCAACACCTGCGTTTTCAGATCCATCAAAAGCAGCGCAAAGCTGACTTACTTGTTCGCAAGATTGAACACCTCAAAGTTGCACCTATCCGCGTCAAGATTCCTCGCAACCAGGTGTTCGTGGTGGGCAGTAAAGACGAAACTTGCGGCAACCAGGCGTGTCAGTGGGATGGCACCACTATCAAGTTTCGGGTTCCAGCCTGCCTGGAATCCCAGTTCGGGAAGTATGCAACCAGCACGATTGGTGACTTTCCCCGGAACGTAGACCGCCTACCTGCTGACGGTGCAAAGAGTTGGCACTTTTACCGCAAAGGTGAGAAGTGGTGCACGGCAGTGCAGTTCACACCTGTTCCGGTTGAACCCGTTTCACAACCCATTCAATACGGTGCGATCGGGATTGATATGAATCCTGGCTCTATCGGATGGGCCTATGTCGATGGGGAAGGCAATTTGAAGGCACACGGCCAGATCCCACTGCTGATGGGCTTACCCAAAGGCAAGCAGGATGCTCAGATTGTGAATGCCTGCCTGCAACTGGTAGTTCTAGCAAAAACGTATAGTTGCCCGATTGTGTGCGAAGAGTTGGACTTCAGTGCCAAGAAGGATCAACTGCGCGAACGGGAGCGCAAGTATGCCCGGATGCTATCAGGATGGGCATACCCCTCTTCTATCCTTCTCGCGAGAAATAAATCAAAATAGAAGGATGTTCCTGTTGCCATTTTGAAGGGTATGGTTACGCCTCGAGAAGCTCGTCCAACGCTCCGATTTGTCGATGAGTATTGTGAACTGTATGCCGACTTA
>DATNPS010000511.1:0-22186 GCA_036703095.1 Crinalium sp.
CTGTGTTTTTCATTCCTACGTTGGAGCGAGGATTTACCCAATTGATTGAGCAAATGCAGCAGTTTTACTGCCCTGTCATTCACGATCTGCTCCTGCGGCGTATCCTATTTAACTCTGCTTAAATGATGGAAGAGGGTTAAGTAGGTAGGCACAATTAAACATTAGATAGGAAAACCGGGGGAGTGCCCCGGAGGGGCACTCCCCCGGTTTTCTGGGTTTGGTTTAATTAGGCTTGCCTACTTACTGTGATTTAACAGGAGAATTCATCAATGACAGCGATCGCATTAATTATCGGTGCAGCACATGGGCTGAGTGCTTCTTTAGCCCGTCTGTTGGCTGCTGAGGAATTTACTATCGCGCTGGCCGCACGACGGCTTGATAAGCTCAAGCCGTTAGTAGACGAAATTGGCGCTACTCCATTTGTGGCGGATGCGTCTAGCCCCAGCGATGTCATCCAATTGTTTGAACAGGTCGAACAACAGTTGGGGATTCCAACCGTCGTGATTTACAACCCCAGTTTACGCGTTTCGGGGCCGCTCATTGACCTTGATCCAGTGGACGTAGCCAACGCAATCAACGTCACGGCTTACGGCGGTTTTCTGGTGGCTCAGGCGGCTGCCAAGCGAATGCTGCAAGTGGGTGGAGGCGCGATTTTCTTTACGGGTGCATCGGCCAGTGTCAAAGGCTATCCCCGTTCTGCTCCGTTTGCCATGGGAAAGTTTGCACTGCGCGGCTTAGCTCAAAGTATTGCCCGTGAGCTGGCTCCTCAGAATATTCATGTAGCGCATTTTGTGATTGATGGTGTCATTCGATCGGAAACGCGGGTAGAACCTGCCGATAAGCCCGATAGTTTTCTTGATCCAGATGCGATCGCCCAAACCTATCTCAATATTTTGCGCCAACCGCGTAGCGCCTGGACATGGGAAGTAGAGCTACGTCCGTGGGTTGAGACGTTCTAGCGATTTTAATCGTTGTTGACCAACTCACTCAAATTTAGATAGTGCGTTGTGTGATCCAGGGTGGTTGTTCGCTGGAATCCTAACTGTTGATAAAAGCGATCGCCCACCACGGTATCTGTTCGCAGGGTTAGCTGTTGGTAATGCTCAAGAGCGACTGTAATGATCTGATTCACGAGTAAACGTCCTACACCTCGACGTCTCCATGCGGCTTCAACATACAGATGGCGCACTCGTCCAATCGTAAGATTATTAGAATAGGGATCTTGGTTTAATCCACCAATTCCAACAATGCGCTCATCCGACGACGCAACCCATAAACATTCATTGGGCCGATCAAAACGGTTAATACCTGCATCGAACTCTTGCACTAATCTTGCAACCATACGAAATCCTTGAACCAAGCTTTCCTCAACTAGATGAGTGATGGAAGTTGAGTCAAGTTCTGCAACCCGAATCAGTTGAATAGTCATGGGATAGCTGTCAAATGGGATAGATTGAAAGAAAATAGGAGTCAGGAGTCAGGAATCAGAAGAAATGCCAGCTCTGATTCTTGTCTCTAACTTTCTGACTTCTAACTTTTGACTCCTGACTTCTCCAAAATAATGCAAGATTCCCTGTCAATCCAAAATTTTCACGCTCACGTTTATTATGATCCTGAAACTCGCGATCGCGCTGCACAAGTTCGGGACGAACTAGAAAAACACTTTGATGTCCGGTTAGGGCGATGGCACGATAAGCCTGTTGGGCCGCATCCTATTGCAATGTATCAAGTGGTATTCTTACCCCATCTGTTTGGTGAGATTGTTCCGTGGTTAATGCTGCATCGTCAAGGGCTGAATATTCTCCTGCATCCAACCACAGGAGATGATGTTGCCGATCACACAGATCATGCGCTGTGGTTAGGGAAAACGCTAGAGCTGAATATTGATGTATTGCGTCCAACTTTCTCGTAATCATGTTATTTACAAACGCCAAAATAATGTCTTATGCGTCGCATAAGACATTATTTTGGTGGAACTGAACTCAGTTAACGAAGGCTCCGACCTTTGCGGTTCTCCGTGTTAAGCTGCGATCG
The DNA here is from genome assembly GCA_036703095.1 of Crinalium sp. Taxonomy (GTDB): domain Bacteria; phylum Cyanobacteriota; class Cyanobacteriia; order Elainellales; family Elainellaceae; genus DATNPS01. Next base: position 2,035 of record DATNPS010000511.1, read on the forward strand.
CTTGCCGATTGTAGGCTGCTGCATCTCCTTTAATCGCCTCGCTGGTTTTGCCCTCAATGCTGACAGGCAGATCTCCGACAATCGTGACTCGCTGAACGCGACGGGGTTGCTTGCCGTAATCATCGATCGCGTAATGTTGAGTTGCGCGGTTATCCCAAAACGCGACATCACCTGGTTGCCAGCGCCAGCGGACTGTATTTTCAGGACGGGTAACATACGCCTGTAGCAGTCTGAGAATGTCATCCGATTCGGTTTGCGATAAGCCACGAATGCGCCGGACAAAATCACCAATGAAGAGACCGCGTTCGCCCGATTCTGGATGAACGCGCACCACTGGATGCAGGGTTTCATACACGGTAGATTCAAAAATCTGCCGATAAGCTTTGAATTCCGCAGATAGATCTACCACACCCGTAACGTAATCATAGGCATTGCTGTGAACAGCCCACAGCTCGTTAGCCAGATTGCGGAGAGGAACGGGCAAATCCTGGTAAGCTGTCACCGAGTTGGCCCAAATGGTATCGCCACCATAGGGCGGAATCTCGATCGCCCGCAACACAGAACCGAGGGGTGGGCGATCGACAAACGTGACGTCGGTATGCCAATGATTAGCGCGACTTGTGTTGCGTCCATAGTCCAAGTCGAGAATTTCAGGATGTTCTTCTAGCGACGGTACGGTGGGATGGGCCGTTGTAACCTCACCAAACCGTTTAGCAAATGCAACCTGTCCGGAGGCATCAAGCTGTTGGCGACGGAAAAAGATTACTTTGTATTGGACAAGTGCTTTGCGAATATCGCTAATGACTTCATCGCTCAAAGATGCGCTTAAATCAACTCCAACCAATTCTGCCCCAATGCGACCTGCAACGGGATGAATTTCAAAGTGTTTTGAGTGGAGTGATTGTGTTTCTGGATAGGTTGTGGTGCTCATTGATTTTCTCCTCTAATCGCAATACGTTCAATATCTTGATGGCTGTAGCGTTTCGATAATGGTTGAGCAAACAGCACGGATGAGGTGCGCCGTTTACTGAACTAGTCCGCTCAGTCCCGCCCCCCTTTAGTTTTCAATGTCCTGACCAAGGTGGCCACAGCTACAAAACAAGAATTGCTGATTTTTAGCTGGGAGGGGGCTTGATAAATCTACGGTAAATTGGTAGATTTGCCGTAGATTTGTTTTAACAACTTATCATACATGCGTCTTTAGAAGCAAGTTCATGACCGCGCTACAAATTTCTTGCGAGGAAATCTTATGCCGTTTGGACAGATTGAGCGGGAGTGTCTTGATGATGATCTATGGGCGCTTCATCACACTCGTCAAATAGCGTTCTCACATCACCCTGATCAGGCGGAGCATTCTTCACAAAACAATGCTTTGCCTGAATTTTCTGCTTCTGTAGATTGGTGGATCGGTGTAAGAGGGGTGATCGCCTTTTTTGCCTCCGTTCGAAGAGTTTCTGTAAAACAAGAGAACATCAAAGCGGCTGATCGCTGATTGTGAAGTAGTTTACACGATAAATAGACATGCTTATTCTAAATTGCTTAGATAGCAGTCCCAAATGACTTTTGAGAAGTGCATTTCAAAAGAATGTACTTCTCATTACTGATCTACGGTGATGTCATTTAATGTGTCTACTCGTTATTGCGGAGCAACGCTTTCATGTCAATTGATCCTCATTCCCCTGAATCACCTATTCCAGCTAATGAATTGAACCAGCACGATGAAATATTCTCCGCGCGTCACAATCTGAACCATTCCCGCAAACGTTCAATTCTCCGGCGAGCGAGCAGGCGATCGTTCTTACGAAATGTTAGTTTCTTTACAACCACTAGCCTGGTCACAGGATGGGTTGGTTCAAACTGGGCTAATAAATTCCGTGGAAATGCAGCCTACGCTCAAGCTGTTCCCGCTAATTCACATGAACAGTTTCGGCAAAAAGCGTATCAAATTCGTATCAATGTAGCTGATACCAATCGACAAGTTGCGATTCCTCCGCATCCGACGAATGGGGATGAGGAACGGTATCCAAACAAAATTGGCAATGATAGCCGAGGGTTGCCCCACAATCAGCAGGGAGAAGTGGATTTGGCAGCCTATAACTCTGCCATTCGAGCTTACACGACAGGCGATCCCGCTGATTTTGAGAACATCGTATTGGGAGGAACCCGTAAGCAATTAAATCCAATTGGCTCGCTGGCTGTCAGTCTAACTGGATGCAACGCGACTCAGCTTGCGATTCCGCCTGCCCCAGCCTTAGCGAGTGCAGACAAAGCGGTTGAGGCGGTTGAGCTGTACTGGCAGGCGTTACTTCGCGATGTTCCTTTTACCGAGTTTCAAAACAATACGACCAATCCTCTGGTGCTCGCCGCCGTTGAAGAGATCAATAAACTGGCTGCATTTCGTGGCCCCAAACAAAATGGTCGCGTTACTCCACAAACGCTATTCCGGGGTAGCGCTAGCTATGTCAATCAATCTGATCGAACTGGACGAACGGCAGCTAACGCCATACCGCCGGGAGTGACAGATGGTCCCTATATTTCTCAGTTTCTCCTGCGCGATATTCCGTTTGGGCCGCAGGTGATTTCACCGCTAATCCGCACAGCCCTGCCTGGCAACGATTTCCAGGTGAATTACGATGAATGGTTGACGGTTCAAAACGGCAATGATTCGGGTAAAGCAATTCAGTTTGATCCAGTTCGGCGACACATCTACAACGGACGCGATCTCGCTGAGTTTGTCCACAATCCAGGTGCGCTGTTCTGGGGAGCCGCATTGCTGCTGGGCACAAGACCCAGTTCTAACAATTTGGTGGTCAGTGGCATTGGCGCGCCCTTGAATCCGGGCAATCCTTATGTCAGTTCAAAAACGCAGACAGGTGGGGCCAGCACGTTCGGACTGCCCTATATTCAAGGATTGCTGGCGCTAGCGACGTCACGCGCAATTCGGGTTGCCTACTGGCAAAAGTTTTATGTGCATCGGCATTTGCGACCGGAAGCCTACGCTGGTTTAGTTCACAACAAGGTTGCGAATCGGCTTGATTATCCTCTGCATCAGGATGTTCTAAATTCTCAAGCGCTATCTCGCAGTTTCAGTAAATTTGGCACCTATCTGTTGCCCCAGGCGTTTCCAGAAGGCGCACCGATTCATTCGTCTTATCCCGGTGGTGCATCTGTGATTGCCGGAATTCATGCCACGTTGTTAAAGGCTTTCTTTGATGAGAGTTTTGTCATTCCTAATCCAGTGGTACAAGATCCCAATGATCCGACTAAGGTGATTCCTTATAGCGGGCCACCGTTAACAGTGGGAGGCGAGTTGAATAAGCTGGCGACGAATTATGCCTATGGCCGCAACTGGGCTGGAATTCACTGGCGATCGGATGCAGCGGCTTCTTTAGCCCTGGGAGAAGAACTGGGGATTAGTCTGTTAAAGGATGAGCACAATACCTTCCGTGAAACCTTCAACGGCTTTACCTTCACGCGCTTTGACGGCACCAAAGTTACGGTTTAACGTTAATCTCCAACAACTTGGAGTCAGGATGGGGTGCAGGGGTAAAACCCCTGGCTGGGGGCGAAGCCCCACTCCTCTCTGGTTTTCACAGTGGTAACGGACGTGGCGATCGCTGACGTTAATCTCCAACAACTTGGGGTCAGGATGGGGTGCAGGGGTAAAACCCCTGGCTGGGGGCGAAGCCCCCACTCCCCTCTGGTTTTCAAGCGCGGATGGTGTCCTGCACATCGCGCAGGACACCATCCGCGCCATTCCAGTTGTCCGACAGACGGTTGAAATAGCACTATCGAGTTCACATCTTTAAAGGAATTGTGAGGCATTTTACCTGCAACTCCTGAATTCTTATGAGATCATGACTTGAAAATAATCTACTGTGAATCGATCGATTCACAGTAGATTGAACCACATCACCAACAGCCTGGTTTGGGTGGGTAGCCGCCAAATAGGCGATCGCTTCAGTTGTTATTCACGTCATATGTTATTCACGTTATAGGTGAGAGATAGCAATGAGTTTGCATCAATCCAGTGATACAGCACTTCAAACGGAATTTGACATTGATCTACAAGCCGATGTGCTTGTGCTTGGAGGAGGCCCTGCTGGAACTTGGGCTGCCTGGAGCGCAGCCTCTCAAGGAGCCAGCGTTGTACTGGTAGACAAAGGCTATTGCGGCACATCGGGTGCGGCTGCACCATCGGGAAATGGCGTTTGGTATGTGCCGCCCGATCCGGAACTGCGGGAAGCGGCAATGGCTAGCCGTGAGTCCATGGGCGGCTATTTGGCCGATCGCGGTTGGATGGCTCGCGTGCTGGATCAGACATATCAAAGCGTGAATTTGCTGGCGGAGTGGGAGTATCCGTTTCCGCTGGATGATCAGGGCAAACCCTACCGCAATTCGCTGCAAGGGCCAGAATATTTGCGCTTAATGCGACGGCAGGTGAAGCGGGCAGGTGTCAAGATTCTAGACCAATCTCCCGCGTTGGAACTGTTGGTGGATCGCGAAGGAGCGGTCAGTGGCGCAACTGGGATCAACCGACAAACAAACGAACGATGGATCGTGCGATCGCTTGCAGTTGTTGTCGCGACAGGGGGCTGTGCATTTCTGAGTAAAGCGCTCGGCTGTAATGTCCTCACGGGGGATGGCTATCTGATGGCAGCGGAAGCGGGTGCAGAGATGTCGGGAATGGAATTTTCCAATGCGTATGCGATCGCTCCTGCATTTTCATCCGTCACCAAAACGCTGTTCTATAACTGGGCGACGTTTACCTATGAAGACGGCACACCTATTCCCGGAGCGGGATCGCAGCGAGGCCGTTCGGTAATTGCTCAAACACTGATGGAACAACCTGTTTACGCGATTCTCGATAAGGCAACCGAAGAGATGCGTCAGGTGATGCGCAAGGCACAACCGAATTTCTTCCTGCCGTTCGATCGCCGCCATATTGATCCGTTTACCCAGCGTTTCCCCGTTACGCTGCGGATGGAAGGTACGGTACGGGGAACGGGTGGCATTCGCATTGTGGATGATAGCTGTGCTACGAGCGTTGCAGGACTGTATGCGGCTGGAGATGCGGCCACCCGGCAACTCATTTGCGGTGGCTTTACCGGAGGCGGTAGCCACAATGCGGCATGGGCGTTGTCGTCAGGACGCTGGGCTGGAGCAGCGGCGGCAGACTATGCGCTGCGGTTAGGTCAATCTGCGACTCAACGGCGAGTGGAACCACTGGGCAAGGCAGCCATGCAGTCTAACAGCCAGCAGGCATTTGATGCCGAGCAGGTGATTCAGGCGGTGCAGTCGGAGGTGTTTCCTTACGATCGCAATTATTTCCGGCGTGAAGCGGTGCTGTCTGATTCGCTCGATCGTCTCAATCGTTTGTGGTATGACGTGCGCAACAGCCGCGCCGCAGATGCTCAACAGGTGGTGCGATCGCGTGAGGCGGCGGCGATGGTGGCAACGGCCCGATGGATGTATAGTAGTGCTCTCGCTCGTACCGAAAGCCGGGGAATGCACAAGCATCTTGATTATCCACAACTCGATCCCAACCAGCAGCAGCATTTGACTAGCGGTGGATTGGATCATGTTTGGGTGCGATCGCAAGCGCTACCGTCAACTGAGCGAGTGTTAGTAGGAGAAGCGGCGTGATTGAGTTAGTCAGCAGCACACGCTGTATTCAATGCAATATTTGTGTCAGCGTGTGTCCTACCAACGTGTTTGATCGAATTCCAGATGCTCCTCCGGCGATCGCTCGTCAATCGGATTGCCAGACCTGTTTTATGTGCGAACTTTATTGCCCTGCCGATGCACTTTACGTGTCTCCCGATACGGATCATTCCATTTCTGTCACTGAAGCCGATCTAGAAGCGACTCAGGTATTAGGCAGTTATCGAGAAGACATTGGTTGGGGTAAAGGCAGAAGCAGTACAGCTCGAACGGATCAGAGTTTTTATCTACTCAAAAATCTATAACTTCTCAAGAAAGCAAATGTCCTTTGTCTTGCGTGCTAGTTTCGTCTCGTCCCAAAGAATTTTTTCTCGTTTTTCTGCGTTGGTTACGCTAGCTCTGCTATTGCTGACAGCAGCCTGTAGCACTCAAGATACACCAACTAATCAGTCTGCTGCACAGGCAGATCCTGCACCAACAGAAACTCTGCGACTGGGCTACATCAGCACGGGGAGCGGTGGCAAAACACCCATTGGGCCAACAGGTTGGGCCATTCATGAAAACATCCTGGCACCCGAACTAAAGGATGCTGGAGTGGCCGCTAATGTGCAGTTGGTTCCATTTCCGAACGGCCCCGATTTGAATGAAGCTCTTACAGCAGGTGAACTGGATGTTGGAATTTACGGTGACACACCTGCGATCGTTGCCAAAGCAACTGGATTAGAAACTCGTCTGATTGCACAAGAGCAGGTCGGAATGAATGTCTGGTTGGTGACGCCTCCTAATGGAGTGAAGGCGATCGCGGATTTACGCGGTAAAACGATCTCTACTCAGCGCGGTTCATATATGCACCGCTATTTGATTAGCGTGCTGCAAGATGCCGGACTTAATCAAACCGTTTCGGTTGTCCATCTTTCCGCAAAAGATGCGCAAGCCGCGTTAGAGCGTGGTGATATTGCAGCGTATGCCGCACCAATTGGATTGGGGCCACTGTTGGTTTCAAAGGGATTTCCGCTGATTGATCAGGCTCAAGACCATCCAAATTTATCGGGAACCAGTGTGGTGGTCGCAACTCAAACGTTCTTGAAGCAGCATCCTGATTTTCCTCGTATTTGGAATCAAATCAGACGGGAATCTGTGCAGAATTTGAAGGCTAACTCTGAGGCGTTCTATCAATTTCAGTCAGAGGCAACCGGGTTTCCAATTGATGTGGTGAAAGCATCGTATCCATTGGATCAATTTCCTGATACAGCATTTCCGGCGGAAGGAATCACATTGTTAGAAGCGACCAAGAAATTCTTGGTATCACAAGGTTTAGCGAAATCAGATTTTCAGATTAATGACTGGATCGCCCCTGAATCGAGGTAGTGTTATGCAACTGACGTACTCGCGTAATTTCATCGCAAAATGGGGACAGCGGCTTCCCTGGCAGCAGTTTTTACCCTGGCTCGTTCCATTGGGACTGTTGGTTTTGTGGCAGATATTAGTGCAGGTTGGTATCATCACAACTCGCATTTTGCCTGCGCCAACGCAAATTGTAGAAGCTGCGATTAAGTTGCTCTCTAATGGTGAAATGCTAAAGAACATTCAAATTAGCACCTGGCGAGCGCTGGTTGGCTTCTTGATTGGCGGGAGCATTGGCTTAGCGTTGGGTGTGGTTAACGGTGTGTTTCGGATTGCAGAGCAATTTCTCGATAGCTCTATTCAGATGATTCGTAATATTCCTCACTTAGCACTCATTCCCCTGGTCATTTTGTGGTTTGGTATTGGCGATCAGGCTCGTATTTTTTTAGTGTCTCTGGGTGTTCTTTTCCCGATTTACATCAACACATTTCATGCCATTCGATCTATCGATCCAGGATTGATCGAAATGGGAAAAGTTTATGGCTTGCGTTCTCATGAGTTGTTTTGGCGAATTATCTTGCCGGGTGCATTACCCGGTGTGTTAGTTGGCGTTCGCTACGCGTTGGGTGTGATGTGGTTAACGCTAATTGTTGCAGAAACCATTGCAGCGAACTCTGGCATTGGCTACATGGCTATGAATGCTAGAGAGTTTATGCAAACCGACGTTGTTGTACTCAGCATTCTGCTGTATGCCATTCTGGGTAAGCTGGCTGATTCGGCTGTAAGGCTCCTAGAGGGTTGGTGGCTCCCCTGGCATCCCAGTCAACATCTGACATAGTTTAAGCCATCTCTTGCTATAGGGTCACGGCTCGTCAAATCAACTTGTTTTAGAACACTATAAAATTGCGAGGCGATCGCTCCATCAAAAAAGAGCGATCGCCTTTCTCCTCAATCTATCGCTCTAACATCGACATAAACTTACCCTGCGCAAATGGGGCGGGTACGATTGGCATAAAGTGGGCGCGATCGCTCACCAGTTGCTTCACATAGAACTCGTTGATCGTATGTTTCACCTGCTCCCGCGTGCCAATAATCCAGATCTGCACTTTTTCGGCAGGCGGAATGGGCAGCAGTTCGTTGAACTCTGTAGTCATGTTATTTTTGCCTCACTGATGTGATGAACTGAAGCGAAGAAAAGCTTAAGGCGTGGTTTCCCAACCACTTGTTTTGCATCAGCAAGGCGATCGATCGTAAAATCGAACGTAGCCTGCCTCCTGCTAGATCCAGGAGTTAGGTCAGCTGGTTAGGAGTGTTGCGAGCACTTCTAATCAGCGTTTCCAAACCTTAAGCCTATCTACTGGAAATCCAGTGTTTTTTAAGATAGAGCAAAGGGCGATCGGACACAAGCGTATTTAAGGATTTGTTTAACCCATCTAACGGACTTCGCACCCCACATCCACCCCAATTTAAAACATGGGTGTAAATCATGGTCGTCTTCACATCCTTGTGTCCCAACAACTCTTGAACGGTGCGAATGTCATAGCCATTTGGAAGTAAATGCGTGGCAAAACTGTGCCGAAAGGTATGGTAAGTTACTCGTTTCTCCACCTTAGCCATTCGCACAGCATCTCGCACTTGGTCGAGCAATTTTCGAGGACGAGGTTCTAACATCAGTACCTTTAGTACCTTTGTATAAAATACACCAGCACAATACAAATCAACTACTGGGGATACTTGGGCAAATATGCGGAACTTTGCTGTAGATCCACCCTAATTGAGCGGAATACACAGCAGCCTTGCTGTACATTCCGCTCCTTGGGGTCTACAGTAAAAAATTCATTCACTTAATACGGGCGGACCTACAGTTAAACTCTGTACAACAAGTTGTTAGCTACCTTCACTCAGCTAGTTCATCAATTGCGCTAATCATGCCATCTTTTAGCAATCTCGGTTTTGTTTATCAAGAATTTTTACTTAATCACATCTGAGTATAAATACTGGGAGATAATAAAAGTTAGAGGGGTAGGAATGCTCTACTGATCAGAGCTTGCCTGTCTAAAAGTAGTCCTATAGTTGCGAACTACTGAAAGTGCAACTATCAAGGAGGTTACTATGGAAACTATCACAACACGCAGGAACGTAGATCTAGAGGAACTTTCGGGAAAAATCGTTTCTTGGCTCAATGAGCATAATTGGGACACAGAGGTTAGAAAAACAGGCGATAAAATCTGGAAAATCGTCGGCAAAAAAGAGGGTTTCTTTAGAGATTTCTTTTGTAATAAAGGCAAAGTCAATGTGTCTATTTTGAAGGAAGGAGATACAACAGAAATCCAGATTGATGATCACTCCTTTAGTGAGAACTGGCTCGCAAATGGTGCATGGGCTGTGGCGACTGGTGGAACAAATTTATTGCTTACTGCGGCTGGAAAGGTTGGTATTCATCGTTTGTCAGAGTACATTCATGAGCTTGTTTGATAAACTCAAATAGGTTGACAATCAAGGGCATCCGTTAATTAGATAACTAACAACCGCGCTGCACCGGAGCGTCAAAGTCCGTCTGGCTAAGCTGAAAAGGTTACCTGCGCCCGGTGAGCGTGACTGTTGGGCAGCTTCATCTCCGGGCGGGGACAGATCAGAGAATTAACTACTGAGATAAGCCTTCAAGCTGGATCTACTTCTAAGTATGATCGAAAATACAGAATATCAAGCTTAGTAATTTAGAACATGCCTGAGCGAATTTTTGGACATATTTCGGGTTATCCGGAGGGTAGTTGGTTTGAGTCTAGAGCAGCTTTAGCGGAAGCGGGTTTACATCGTCCTCTAGTAGCGGGAATTAGCGGTACCGAATCTAAAGGAGCAGATTCGATTGTTCTATCTGGAGGCTATGAAGACGATGAAGATCTAGGTAGTGAAATCGTTTATACAGGTCATGGCGGAAGAGATCAAGATACTGGTAGGCAGGTTGCAAATCAAAAATTAAGTCGTGGCAATCTAGCTTTGGCAAAAAGTAAACTTCAAGGATTACCAGTTCGAGTGATTCGTGGTTCAACGCATAAATCCGATTATTCACCTTCTACAGGTTATAGGTACGATGGTTTATATCGGGTAGAAGATTATTGGCAAGAGAGAGGTAGGGCAGGGTATTACATTTGGCGTTATCGTTTGGTCAAAATTAATGAAGGTGAAATTCCTACTTCTTCAAGAGTCACTGAAGGTTCTGGATCTTATCCAACACCGCGCCGTCAAGAAACAACTATTTTAAGGATTGTTCGTGATACAAAACAAGCACGAAGAATTAAAACTTTGTATGACTACTGCTGTCAAGTTTGCGGCATTCGTCTAGAAAGTAATGCTGGTCCATATGCAGAAGCAGCCCACATTAGACCATTGGGCATTCCTCATAATGGTTCAGATTCCATAAATAATCTTCTTTGCCTTTGCCCAAATCATCATGTGCTATTTGACTATGGGGCGTTTTCTATAACAGACGATCTATCATTGTTAGGCATAGAGGGCACTCTTAAAAACGTCACGCAGCATGAGATACACATAGATAACTTGCGCTATCACAGAGAGCATTATTTCCCAATGACAGATGAAGCTGACTGATAAGCGATCGCCCCCCAATACCCCTAGTGTAGCGGATTTTCTAAGTTGCTTGCTGTGTAGCAAAACCCTCGAAAACCGGTGACCAGGAACGTTGGGCTGTTTAGACAATCAGTTAAGACAGTTTTTGAAAATTATTCGTAGAATGCTGAGTAACATGCTTTCTATTCATACCCAGTAAAGATGAAGGTCGCGTTGCAGCTTATTCCATCAAATGCAGTTCTCATCATCATTGATGTGCAGAAGGCAATCGATCATCCCAAATGGGGGCGACGTAATAATCTTCAAGCTGAGAGTAATATTGCGCGATTGCTGAATCGTTGGCGTGAGACTCAGCGACCGATTGTTCACGTTCGACACCTTTCAACTGAACCAGATTCAACCTATCGTCCAGGACAAGACGGATGTGATTTTAAGGAAGTCGTTTTACCTAAGGCAGATGAGAGAGTTGTGGACAAACAAGTCAACTGTGCTTTCATTGGAACTGATTTAGAGGATTGGTTAAGAAGCAATAGCTATCAAACTTTAGTTGTGACAGGTGTCATTACTAATAATTCTGTTGAGGCTACGGTGAGAGTAGCGGGGAATCTAGGTTTTGATACTTATGTCATCTCAGATGCAACAGCAACGTTTGACAAGTGGGATCTAGACCAGAAGTTGCACCTAGCCGAGGAGGTTCATGCTTTATCGCTGGCAAACATGCACGGAGAGTATGCGACGGTAGTCGATACGGAAACCATGTTACGTAACTTGTAATCGCACTGATCAACCGCTCATCCTGTGGCATTGATGCGGCAAAGAACTTCATGAATTCTTATTATATGGTGGTGCCTACTGACTGTTTGTGAACACTGTCGTTTGCGTAATCGTCAATCGTGGTTGTGTAGTCAACATTGGAATGATTAAGAAATCTACCTGGATATCTGTTCTGTTTATTTCTATTCAATTTGGCAATGATTTACACACTCACTCGTCGATTCCCCATTCTTGCTGTAGTGTTGCTTTCGGTTGGTGCTAGCCTGGTTAGTTTGCCAGCATTTTCCGCTCCTACAAGCGATCGCCCCACTCATTCAACTGAGATTTCTCAACGTATTGCTCAAGCCAGAGGCTCAACCTACCGTGAGCCAAACGGACTCTTTGAGATCTCCTTCCCTTCTGGTTATACCTTCAGCGAGACAGGTAGCGGTATCTCATTTGCGTCTAGAGATCAGAGCTTTGCAGGATCTGTAAAAATTGGGTCTGCTCATGGTAGAACCTTTACATTGGAACAATTGGAAGGCTCATTGAAAGCTGAATATGGGCAGCGTTTACATGACATCACCTGGCAAGGATCATCGGTACAGCCAGATGGTAGTTTACGGGTAGATTGGGTTGGAACCGATTCAGATGGTAATGATCTGGACGCTGTTTCCTTCATCGAACAACACGGAAATACTATTTTTATCCTAGATTTGTTTGGAGTGAATGAACCTTACGCTAACTACAACAGCGACGCTGAAGCGATCGTTGGTACTTATCGAGTTAGGCAATAGGTTCAGATTACTCTCTAAGGGTTTTACTAACCAACCGTGAATTCGATAGCCCAATTTTGCGGGCGCAACGCGCCCACAAAATTGGGTTTTTGGGAAGTTGTGCGTCGCACAACTTCCCAAAAACCCGTTTGTCGAATTCACGTTAGCTAACGCGTGTAGTGCGTTACGCGATCGCTAATTCTGTATGGATAAGCGTTCAAACTGTGATGATTTGAGACGATCAACCTTTAAAGTAGGCTTGCTTAAAAGGTCGCTCGATCGCACAGTAAGAAACGCGATCGCTCTCCTCTTCTCTGTACTGCAACGACAACTCCTCACCTTCTTTCCACGCGTGTTGAACCTGGAATCCGTGGAGATGAATTTGAATGCCCTTGCAGGCAAAAGGATAGTCGCCTTCCTGCTCCCAAAACAGTTCTACACCATCCGGGAAGCGTACCATGCGGAAGCGATCTAACCGCGATTCCCCGTGACCATCGCCAGCATCGCTGTAGACGACGCTTTCCGATTCTCCCGATTGGGGTGGGTATAGATGCAGAACCAAAACATCGTCTTCAATCATGGGTAGGACGGTTCCCGCTTTAACCAATAGCGGAATAGTTTCTAGCGGTGCATCCACCTCGACCGAACCCGGCCCCTCGAACACCGCATTGTCCCAGAAGGAATACCACTGACCTTCGGGTAGACGAATGGTGCGCGATCGCCCTCCCTCTTCCACAACGGGATAGACCAGCATGGCATCGCCCAGGTAAAACGCATCGTCTACTTCCCACAAACCAGCGTCATTAGGATTGTTCCAAAACAGCGGACGTACCAGAGGATAGCCTTTTTGAGACGATTGCCACGACAGCGTATAGATATACGGCATCAACCGATAGCGCAACTGTAAGAATTGCCGAATGATGCTGTAATATGGTTCGCCATACGTCCAGGGCGCACGATATTCGACGTTGTTGGAACAGTGCGTGCGATAAAACGGTAAGAACGTAGACATCTGGAACCAGCGCAGATACAGCTCTGCCGATGGGTTGCCCTGGAATCCGCCAATATCCGGGCCGCTGTAAGGAATGCCGGACAGCCCTAATCCCAAAACGGTTGCCATTGTTTGACGCAGGGCTTCCCACGTACATTCCACATCGCCTGTCCACGTCCAGGAATAGCGCTGTAGTCCTGCCCATCCAGACCGCGAGACGATAAACGGACGCTGGTTAGGGCGATATTCTCGCAGACTTTCATATCCGGCTTTGGCTTGCAGGAATCCATACAGGTTATGAGCTTCCCGGTGGTCGCCCCCCCGACCTTCCATAAAATGCTGAGTAGCTTGTGGTGGCAATGAGCGATCGCCCCACGCAATAAAGGCCGCCGGTTCGTTCATGTCATGCCAGAAACCAGCTACCCCCAAATCGAGCATGAACTCATATTGACGGCTCCACCACTTACGCACCAGCGGATTGGTGAAATCGGGAAATACCGACCAGCCACACCACACCGGAGCCGTGACCAGCTCGCCATTGGGATATTTGCAAAACGCATCTAACATGCGTCCTTCAATGTAGAGCTTGCTTTTACGGCTGTGCTTGATACCGGGATTGAGGATTGTGATAAACCGCACGCCCTGTTCCGCCAGTTCTTGCGTAAAGCTACCCAACTTGGGGAAGCGACGCGGATCAATCGTAAACGCTCGATATCCCACCTGAACATCGATATCCAGGTGAATCGCACTCAGCGGCAGGTTCAACGTCTTAAAGATTTGTGCTGTTTCGCGCACCGCGTCTTCCGTCTTATATCCCCAGCGCGACTGATGATAACCCAATGCCCAGCGCGGCGGGAGGGGCGATCGCCCGGTCAATTCGGTATATCGCTCCATCACCTGTGCCGGAGACCCGACCGTGACGTAATAGCGCAGAGCACCTCCCTTAAAGGCTGCTGTTGCTACATCCTGAAACGAAAAGTCAGCATCGAATGAGTTTTCGTAAAACACTAAGTAACTGCCCTGCTGATGCAATCCCAGATACAGCGGAATGCTGATGTACATGGGATCGGAACCGGGACCATACATTCCCGCTGCATCATAATTCCACATGCGGTAGGTGCGATCGGGTTGACGCACGTTGAGCGGAGCCGCTCGTTCACCCAACCCATAAATCTTCTCATCGGGCTGCAAGCACGCCTGATGCGTCCAGGCTTCTCCTTCACGACGCGGCGGACATTCTTCTCGCAACAAGCGTCCATCAGGCGTGTAGAACCGCACGTAGCCTTCCACGCTCACCATCACATTCAAGTCGGCACTAAAGACGCTCCAGCCATCCGCTGTTTCATGTAGGGTAATGTCAACCTCCGGCCAATCTTGACGGGCGATCGCATAAGGAATCGGCTCAATGCCCGGTTTCCAATTCAACCGCACCAAATCAGTCGTGAGAAACTTAATATCCAGTTCTGCTTGCTCAAAATAGAATCTGGCCCCTCTGTCGATTACATCTGCTTGCAGCAGTTTTCCCGGATTGTCAATTACCTCAGCAGGGGGTTGAGGAAATTGTTTCTCCAGGCGATCGCGCTTGCGAGAATAGATATAGGCGTAGGGCGCATACGTGAGATAGAACAGTGATCCCCAGAAAAATTTTAACTTCCGCTGAAACCGTTTCCAGCGATTGCCTGTAGCGTCAAATGGCTTCACCTGGTTTGGTGGCAATGTATCTTCAGAGGTATCTTCATCCTGTTTTGCCAGCACCTCTATGACTGCTTTTTCGTCAGGTATGTTTTCGATTGTCTCGACCAATCTGGTAGTTTTCATGATTAACACACTCTCAAAAGCAGTTTTTTAATGATTACAGCGATTCTCACTTGGGCAAACTACAGTTGTTTTTTGGAGAGCCGCGCTCCAAAAGCAACTGGGTTTACAGCGATTTTCAATCGCTATAATTGCTCCTATTGATTCATACTGAAAAAACGTTTTGCTATGGCTCTCTCCCACGACGTAAACTTGAGAAAGGGGTGGTTAGATCATTCAACCTATGTCAGAATCAGCAGCTTCTAAAATCGTCATTTTTGATACCACCTTACGCGATGGTGAATTGACACCCGGTGTGACGATGAATCTACACCAGAAGCTCAGCGTCGCGAAGCTGCTGGAGGCTATGCGCGTTGATGTGATTGAAGTCGGATATCCCGGAGTGTATCAAAAAGATTTTGATGAACTTGTTGCTGTTTCTCAGGCCGTTCAAAATTCAGTGGTGTGTGGATTAGCCAGTTCTAAACGGGATGAAATCGATTGTGTTGGTCAAGCGATTAAATCGGCTGCACAGGGACGGATTAATTTATTTACTCCAATTAATCTAAATTCCCACTCTGATGTGAAACGAGAGCATGTTTTAGATGCCATTCAAACAAGTATCAAACAGGCCAGAGACTATTGCGATGACGTCGAGTGGAATGCATTCGACGCCACGCGAAGCGACCCCGATTTTATCTGTAAAACAGTCGAGACTGCCATTCAAGCAGGCGCAACGACCATCTGCATTCCCGATAGTCTGGGTGTGGCAACTCCCGATACCTTTACGACGCTACTCGAACTCTTATTCAATCGAGTTTCCAGGCTGGATCAAGTATCAGTTGCCGTTCATTGTCATGATGATTTAGGATTTGCGGTTGAGAATTCGATCGCAGCCTTAACGTGTGGTGTCACTCAAATTGAATGTTCTATCAATGGACTTGGAGCAAGAGCCGGAAATGCCGATTTAGCAGAGGTTGTGAATACGATTGATCAGAACAATCAGAGGGGCGATCGCACTCACCAAACTCAACCCGCACCTCATCCTCATTATCAACTTGATATTGACACGACGCTACTTCAGCAAGCCTCAGACTTGGTTTCACAAACATGGTAGTACGTGACGTGCACCCAAAATTGGGCTTTTTGGGAAGAGTTGCCTGTCGCGCAATCCCAAAAGGTTGTCGAGTTCACGTGAAAACTACGCTTCGTTCAATAATCTCTATTTATCGTTTTGAACAAAAAGAGTATTTGATTCTATTAATCTAAATTTGTACAGTGGAGGTGAGAAGAGCTGTACAGAGTAAGGATTGATAGGTCGTATGTTAGAGCATTTAAGAGAACAACGCTATCAACGGGGTCAGCGCGATCGCGATGCTGGGCTATTGCCTAAAAGTCGAGATACGGATTATCTTGAAGGCTATCTTAAAGGTAGACCAGAAGGGCTAGATGGAATTGTGCGCTATTTCCCATCGGCTGAAGAGTACATGAAATGGAAATATAAAATTTAATCGTTTGCAAAACATCCGCTAATGTAGCGATTCTAAATCAGTTGTGAAAGCGCCATTTCAGCTGCACGGTGTGTGCTGAAATGGCGCTAAATTGTGTCTCACGCGTCGCGTGGGACACAATTTAGCATATTTGTCGAACTGACGTTGTGCAAACACAGCACGCAAAATTCATGTTTTTTGTTACAGCGTATACCTGCATTTTGAACATTACTATAAGACTATTTAGTTATCCTTGATGAGCCAATACATTTCAGTTAATTAAACGAACAGTGCTCATCGCAAATAACCTTGTATTGCGCATTGCAGACTGATCCACGAGATGAGTCCGCCAGGTTTTCTGATGTGTATCAACCTGGTGTTTTAACGTATTCACGCTATTGGAGAATAACATTATGACGATCGCGTTAGAACGTTTGGCTAAAAAAACTCGTTCCGCTCAAATTCGAGAACAACTGGGATATCCCATCATCGACACCGATTTTCATACCGAAGAATTCGTTCCCGCTTTCTTTGATTATTTAGAACAGGTGGGCGGAACGAATATTGTCGATCGCTTTCGAGCTAAGTTTCCTGGCCCTAGCCGAACACGCTGGTTCACCCAAACTCCAGCCGAACGCCATCATTACCGCACCGCTCGTCCACCTTTCTGGACTCGTGTGACCGGAAATACGTTAGATTTAGCGACCGTTAATCTACCCAAGCTATTGCATGAACGCTTGCAGGAAACGGGTTCAGACTTTGCCGTTGTCTATCCAAACCTCTCACTGTTTGCTGCAACCATTGATGATCAGGAAGTGCGGCGAGCGGTTGTGAGAGCTGCAAATCTGTACCATGCAGACATATTTCGTCCATATAGCGATCGCCTGACTCCGGTTGCAATCATTCCGCTACACACGCCGCAGGAAGGGATTGAGGAGTTGGAGTTTGCGGTTAACGAACTGGGTTTGAAAGCGGTTCAGATTCCCGGTTATGTCAAACGGGTCATTCCTGCCTTTGAAAATTATCCGGATGAAGTGCGTCGGGAAGCCACCTGGCTGGATAATTTTGGTCTGGATAGCGCGTATGATTATGATCCTTTCTGGGCCAAAGTGGTTGAGCTGAAAGTGGTGCCCGCAACTCACGCAGCGGGCATGGGCTGGACGGCGCGGCGGTCGATCTCCAACTATCAATACAATCACATCGGCCATTTTGCCTCGGCAGGTCAGGCGTTCGTCAAATCCATTTTCTTTGGTGGCGTGACTCGGCGCTTTCCCACTATTAAATTTGCCATCTTGGAAGGAGGATCGGCCTGGGGAGCTAGTCTTTATGCAGATTTGATCTGGCACTGGCAAACTCGCAATGCTCAAATTTTGCAAAACAATAATCCGGCAAACGTCAACCGGGAGGAATTGCGCGAATACGTGATTCGCTATGGTGGGCCGGAGGTGAAAGGACGGTTCGATGGCATTGGCAACGGTCTGGGGTTAATCGGACAATTTTTGGAACGGGAAGAATTCTTTGAGCAGGCTGAGCTGGCCGATGTGGACGAATTTGCAGCGGCAGGCATTACACGCGAAGAAGATATTCGCGATCGCTTCTTAAATCACTTCTACTTCGGTACAGAATCGGATGATACGCGTGTGGGAGCAGCCTTTAATCGCAAGGCTAATCCATTTGGTGATCGCGTCAAAGCCTTCCTGGCCTCTGATGCCGGACATTGGGATGTTCCAGATCTGACGTCGGTTGTCTCCAATTCCTACAGCTTATTTGAGCGCGGAATTCTCAGTGAAGACGATTTGCGCTACTTCCTGTCTACTCATGCACTGGAACTCTATACCAGCCTCAACCGTGATTTCTTCAAGGGTACCGCTGTTGAGCAAGGAGCAGACGCGTATTTAGCCAGCGTTGGACGCTGAGGATTGTGGATTTAATAAAACCCGAAACTTAATTTTGGAACGTGCAGCTCAACCGCACGTTCCAAAATTAAAAATTTGGTTTTAATCCATCATGATCCTAATTCAATTCAGCATTGCTAATCCCGATTGCGAGTTTTGCTGCGCTCGTCGGGTGTGCAAAACCCGCAAAACTAAAGGGACTGGGGGCATCGTCCCCAGTCAGAGGTTTCATCCTGCAACCCGTCCCAGTACCAATAACTATGGCTATATCATGAAGAAATATAAAGCACCTTTTATTCCCGGTTTTTCTATCGGAAAATAGGGAATAAGACTACCCTACTCCTCACCTTTCTCAATGGCTATCCTATTGCTTGAAGACGGTACGATTGTTCGTGATATGGGGGCGATCGCCGACGAGCTGTTTCCCCTCGGTATCTGGCTGAAGCACTTTGATCCAGGGATGTCACTACTGTTCCCGAATCTGGCAGAGCAGGACGTTTTAACAACCGAAGAGAAGCAATACATTTTGGAATTGCACGATAGCCAGTTCGAGTTTCTCAAGCGGCAGGGAAATTATGTCTGGTCTGATCTCCTGGTTCTTCATCCCGGTTCGCCAACTCTGGATATGGTGCTGAAAACCTACGGTCGATGCCATGCTCATACGGCTCCAGAAGCTCTTTACATGCTGTCTGGTGAACTTGTGATTGGTTTCGTTTATTCAGACGGAAGACAAGCTCAGCTCTTGCTGCAATCTCAAGACTACATTCATATTCCGCATGGGGTAGAGCACTGGTCGAGCTTAACGGCATCCTTAACGGTCAAAGCAGTACGCTATTTCACCACAGCAGATGGCTGGGTTCCTCAATACACTGGGACTATTTTTTCCAATTTCGTGGAAAAGTAGTGTGCAGCAATCCATACAGCGATTTTCAATCGTTTAAAGCCCAGTTATTTTTGTAAGAGTCGTGCGGAGCGCGGCTCTTACAAAAATAACTGTGGCTTACTGAATTGAAAACTGCTGTATGAAACAAATTGGTGGCAGTAAACTCGCCGTAGATGAGTTTACTGCCACCAATTTGTTTCAAGCGACTGGCATCATTCCCATTGTTTTGCACGACTCTGCACACATGCGGCAAGCGGCAGCACATTCCATCATTTTCATATCGTCACTCATCATTTCGCACATCATGGCGCATTTCTCGCACATCTCTGCACAGAGCATACAGGTGCGACTCATAAATTCAGAACCGCCCATCATCATGTTCATGCACATCATGCACATCTCTGCGCAATCGCGCAGCATGGACATCATGGACATTTCCATGTATTTACGGCACGGCATAATCATATTCATCACTTGAATTTATTGATTCGACAAAAAGAAGTGTTTGCTCTTATACACTCAGCCTTAATAAGATATGGCAGTGATGCAGCGATCGCGTATTGAAGGAACTGATGGAACTTGTAGAGATAACCGTTTCACTCAATACCGTTTTTGTTCTGCTGTCCCTGGTAGTTCTAGAAACGGTTCTATCGAACAACGACATCACTCATTTGCATGTATGGATACTTTAACTGGATTAATCGATTCGCAAACGGTGTTAGTGGTTGCTGCGATCGCCATCTCTCTTATACTCGTCACGCTGTTGTATAGAATCTTAAAAGCCAGTTTGGGCCTGATTCTGGTGCTTTTGGCGATCGTACTCATTTTGCAATACGGGTTTGGCATCAGTCCTGCTCAGGTATGGAGTGAAATGAATAGTTTGCCGAGACAGGCCGTTCAGTTAGTGCAAAACTTCAATGTCAATTCCTGGTTAGACTAGGATTTCAATAATCGGTAGTATTGGGTAATAATTT
>DATNPS010000525.1:0-14347 GCA_036703095.1 Crinalium sp.
ATGGGGTGTGGGGTGTAGAGATTAATATCTGCGTTTAGTGGTGGGGGAGACGTGCCGATGGCACGTCTGTACGAGGGGATTGGTCGCAGCCGATATGGCTTCCCACACCCCATCCCTACACCCTCACACCCCATACCTACATCACACGCCCTGATGCGGAGCGTTTGAGATAGCGGCCTGATCCGGTTTCGCCTAGCCAGCGATCGCCATCTACAATCAGGTTTCCTCTTAAAAACACCTTTTCTACTTTTCCGGTCACCTGGCGACCTTCGTAGAGGGAATAGTCTACGTTGGAGTGGTGGGTGCTGGCGCTGAGAATGTGAGGTTTGTTGGGATTGAATAAAACTAGGTCGGCGTCGCTGCCAACGGCGATCGTCCCTTTTTGGGGAAAGAGGCCGAACATTTTGGCGGGTGCGGTTGAAGTTAGCTGCACAAATCGGTTGAGGGTGATGCGGCCTGCACTGACGCCACCGTCAAACAGGAGGGGAATGCGCAGTTCGACGCCCGGTGCGCCGTTGGGAATCTGGGCGAAGTTATCGCGTCCGAGTTGTTTCGATCGCTGGATGCCATAGGGCTGTTCGTTGAAGCAGAAGGGACAGTGATCGGTGGAGACAATTTGCAGATCGTCGAAGCGGAGGCCGCGCCAGAGTGCATGTTGGCATTTGTGAGTGCGCAGGGGAGGCGTCATGACATACTTGGCTGCCTCAAATTCGGGGCGATCGTACTCTTCGATAGTGAGAAACAGATAGTGGGGACAGGTTTCGGCAAAGGCGGGAATACCGCGATCGCGTGCTTCGACAACCGCATCCAGGGCTTCTTCGGCGGATAGGTGAACCAGGTAGACCGGAATTTCGGCCAGTTCGGCTAAGCGAATGGCGCGATGGGAGGCTTCGGCTTCCATAATTTGGGGACGAGTCAGCGCGTGATATTTGGGTGAGGTGTTGCCCTGTGCCAACGCTTCTTCGATAAGTACTTCAATGACGCCACCGTTTTCGGCGTGTAGGTTGATCATGCCGCCATGTGCCCCCACCGTTCGCATGGAGCGAAAGATCCCGGCATCATCGACCATCAGCACACCCGGATAGGCCATGAACATTTTGAAGCTAGATACGCCATCTCGATTGATCAGGTCGGGCAACTCGGTCAGGGTTTCAGGCGTGATATCCGTGAGAATGACGTGAAAGCCAAAATCGACGCAGGCTTGGGGTTCGGCCAGGGCTAACCGTTGGTCGAGCGCTTTTTTGGGGGTTTCTCCCTTACGCTGGAGGGCAAAGTCGATGATGGTTGTGGTGCCGCCAAAGGCCGCTGAGCGCGTGCCTGTTTCATAGGTATCGCAGGTTTGGGCGTTGCCCAAGTCAAATTCCATGTGGGTGTGCACGTCTACCCCACCGGGGATCACGATCAGGCCAGACGCGTCATGGGTTTCAATGGATTCGGCAGGAATGTCACGGGCGATCGCTTCAATTCGCTCATCCCGAATCAAAATATCGGCGACGTAATCATCAACAGCCGTTACAATTCGCCCACCCTTAATCAAAACCTCTGGCATGAACTATCTCCTCAAAATCGAAAGCGCAAAGTGCCAAAGATACAGCACACCCCAGAGCGCTAACTGCAAATCGTGAACTTCTCTATGAATTGTAATTTTTTGTAATGAAATGAAGGGCTACCCGTTCATTTGCAAAATTTTGCTTCAGGCACGGGAAGCACGGCCCGACCGGAATCCTCAACCTTAGCGTCCAGGATTCAATCGAGCCAGAGCGATGGCGATCGCCCAATTGAAATAAATGCGAGTTCCTTGAAAGGGTAAGGTTAGTTATAGTGCCTGTCCTGAGAGGCACTGTCCGAATTCACCAAACGAATCAACCAGACAATGCTAAAAAACTGGACTTCTAAGTTGGTATTCGCGCTTGTTTCCGTTCCTGTGGTCGTCTTAGCGTGGTCTCTACCTGGCTGGGTGCAGACAGCACCCAGTCCAAATCGCACCTGTGCGTACAATCCTGATTCAGGGCAGCCCAATCCTTTGGGTATGAGAGCCTTTATTACGGCAACCGAGCAGGATGGCAATACAACGTTTAAGTTTGAACAGTTCCCGACTCCTGTAGGGGGATCACAACCGGGTGTGACGATCGCCTCCAGTCGAGAGCTAACTTTCTACGGTGTAGCGGTTGAACAAGCCAGCCAACTCTTGTTGCAAAATTCGAATTACTATTCCGAACTGTTGGGTTACGAATCTCCTGAAGGGTTTGCTCCGGTCAATGCCGTGTTGGTCTGCCGTTCAACGGCAACCAGCAGTCCACAACCTACACCCACCCAAACGCCCATTCCCAGTCTTCAGCTTGCGCCAGGTTCTGATGCGGTTCCCAGTCCCCAAGTTGTACCGGAACCGCAGCCGACGCCAAGCCCTGTACCCACACCTACACCATCGCCCGTTCCCAGTCCTGAGTCTACGGTTAATCCTCAGCCTACTCCTAGCACTCAGTCGTCACCAGCGCCTCAATCGGGTTCTGCGGTGACGATCGCCAGCCTGCCAGATGGCAACTACCGCTATTGGAGTGGACGCCCAAATCAGGTCACGGTATCGGATGAGGAATTAGTCAATGGCGGTGGGTATGTCTTTGTCTTTAATAAAACGGGGGACTGGGTCGTAGGTCGTCTGGGCCGAGTGGATACCTCAGATTCGATGTGCGTTTTAGGCCCTGTGAATGGCAACACGGTGTCTGGATTTGCGTATCCCGGTGATGCCAGAGTGACCTATTTGGGCGAAAACTTTACCCAATGGGGATCTGCGTCGTATTTGCAAATTCGCTGGGGCCAACGGCGAGGAAGGCAGAGCCGATACGATAGTGCTTTGCTGAATCTCAATGGGTTTACCCGGATTAATGCAGGGACGCAGATGCCGCCTTTGAACTGTCCCTAAACATCCTGATTGGTTTGGGCAGCTTTATAAGCTGCCCACCCACCATAGTGAGAAATATCTTCCCAACCGTATTTTTCGACTAATTCTTGAGGATACAGAAACGCGATCGCCGTTCCACCATCCTCTAGAGGCACCTCTGCGGGATACATATGAGGCGGTTCGCTGGCTTCTAGATAGTTATATTGCTCCAGCGTCATCTCATAAATCTCACCTGGAATGGAGATTCCACCGTCTGCCACTTCATAGATAGCGGGATGCCAACCATTTTCAGCCGAGTGGAGCCGATAAATCGAGCGTGTGTTGGCTGATCTGAGAAACGTTGCCGACTGAAGATTATCATGACCCGGCTGACCTCGCAGCGCGGAACCACAAATGAATACGAGCTTGGTTGTAGGGCCTGCTTCCATGGGAGATTGCGATCGCTAGACGTTGCGATTTTGTAGCTTATACCGTTTTCAAACAAATCTCTACTGGCTGGTCATTGCTGTAGCCATTGGTATCAGGACGGGGTGCAGGAGTGGAACTCCTGGCTGGGGGCGAAGCCCACACACCCTGTGGGTTTTCAATGCCACCGATTTGCATAATGAGAATTGCTGAGTTTTTGCCTTCTATGGGGGTAAAAAACTTAAAATCGGTTTCAAGTAAGAGTGACTGGTTCGTCATCCCCGATAAGCCATTCCAGATAGCTACTGATTGAAGGACATTATGTTCTAAAGAAAAAATTTAAATCCTTATGTTTTGCCCGGTCTGAATGTAACTAAAGATACAATGCGCTTTGCAAAAAAAACGTCTAGTAGTCCTTAGTGCGAGAGGCTAGCCTTCAGGCTTCCAGTTGTTTGAAACGGCCCTATCTCCCAACCTGTCCTATGATCAATCCGCTTGTTTCTACCTCAACGTCAGATAGTGAAGCACCCCAATCCGTTGGGCAAGGCAGCCTTCAAAAAGAGATTGCCTCGAATGCGGTTGGTGTGGTGTTGCGATCGGTAATGAAAAAGTATGGTTCTGTCACGGCTGTTGAAAATATCAACTTAGATATTGCTGCTGGGTCGTATTGCTGCTTGCTCGGCCCTAGCGGTTGCGGCAAGACAACCACACTGCGCATGATCGCAGGGCATGAAGACATCAGCGGTGGCGATATTTTGATTGGCGATCGCCGCGTCAATGACCTCCCCCCAGCCAAGCGCAATACCGCGATGGTATTTCAAAACTATGCGCTGTTTCCCCACAAAACGGTGTGGCAAAACGTTGAGTTTGGCCTCAAAATGTCTGGCATTCCCAAAGGGGATCGAACCAAGCGGGTTGGCGAAATGCTGGAGATCGTTGGCTTAACCAAGTTTGCCGATCGCAAGCCGCATTTGCTCAGCGGTGGTCAACAGCAGCGGGTGGCGCTAGCGCGTGCGCTTGTAACTCGGCCTCAAGTGCTGCTGCTGGATGAACCCCTCAGCGCTCTGGATGAAAATCTCCGAGTTAAAACCAGGGGCGAACTGCGTCGATTGCAAAAGCAGTTTGGCATGACCTTTATTCAGGTGACCCATGGCCAGGATGAAGCTTTTGCACTGTCTGACCAGATTGTCGTGATGGATCACGGTCACATTGATCAACTTGGCACTCCAGAAGAGATTTTTAGAACGCCTGCCTCTCGCTTTGTGGCGCGATTTGTCGGAGATAACAATATTTTTGTCGGTAAGGTTGCCAGTGTGGCTGCCGATCAAACCAGTTCCATTATTCGGCTGGAGGTAGACCGGGTGGGAACGTTCCTCTGTCGGGGACAAGCCGCCGATGTGGGGATGACAGCGGCTTGCTGTGTGAGGAGCGATCGCATGTCTATCATTCCCTATCCACCTGCCGACACCAATGCTCCTAACCAGTTGGTTGCCCGTGTGACTGCGATTGAGTTCACCGGATATGTCACCCGCGTTTCGCTCATGGTGGAATCCACCGCAGAAGAACTCACCTACAAAGTCCGCACGCACGACTGGGTCACACAACCCGCCCAGGAAGGCCAACTCGTTACCCTCACCTGGGCAACCGATGACTGTATCTTTTTACCTCACTAACAAGTTGGTGAGATGCTGAAGCGTTATGTTCAGCCCTCACCACATAGACGTAGCCACTGGCATCAGGACAGGGTGCAGGGTGAACCCCTGGCTGGGGGCGAAGCCTCCACACCTCCTTGTTTAATGTCCTGATGGATGTGGCGAGCGTTATACAACACGAGTCCACTCATCGTTCGTTTTAGTTTGGAGAGACTATGTCTAGAATTTCTCGTCGTAACTTCCTTAGAGCTGGCTTAGCGGCTGGCGCAATGGTTACAGCGACTCAATGTGCTCGCTCGGAAGCTCCCAGCGGCACGCCTAACAATCCGGCTCAAGGCCCGGAAGTAAACACCAACCAAATCAAAGACGTCACACTGCGCTTCATTGGAACGGGTGTTTCCCAAATTAATGAAATTCGGGATAAAGCGCAGAAGGATCTGGGCTTCAAGCTAGAGATGCGCGCTCTGAGTACCGAAGAAAATAACCAGATCGCCATCACTCAACCGGGACAATATGACATCTTTGATGGTGAATTCTTTAGCTTGCCGCTGGTTGTGCCATCGGGTAATTTGCAAGCCGTTGATGTCAGCAAGATCAAGGATTTTGACAAAATTGTCACTATCTTTACAACAGGCAAATTTGATGGAGCCAGAGTTGAAACCTCTCAAGGAACATCACCTTATAAAGTGATGTATCTCAAAGATCAAAACTCTAAAGAATTTGCGACAGAACCTACCAACTGGGCTACGCTGATTCCCTTCCAATACAATGCAGACACATTAGGCTATCGTCCTGACCTGGTAGGTCGCAAGATTGAAAGCTGGGGAGAGTTGTTTAACGCTGAATTCAAAGGCAAAACCTCGATTCTGGATATTCCTTCAATCGGGATCATGGATGCCGCAATGGTCGTAGAAGCGCTGGGGCTGATGACCTTTGGTGACAAGGGAAACATGACCAAAGAAGAGATCGATAAGATCACAGGCATTTTGATCGATCAGAAAAAAGCAGGACAGTTCCGTGCTTTCTGGAAAACCTTTGACGAGTCGGTGAACCTGATGGCATCGGGTGAAGTGGTGCTGCAATCCATGTGGTCGCCTGCTGTCACTGCTGTGAAGGCGAAGGGAATTCAGTGTGTTTATGCGCCGTTAAAGGAAGGCTATCGCGCCTGGGGTGGCGGCATTGGCCTGTCGAAAAACCTGTCTGGTGTCGCGCTGGATGCCGCTTACGAATATATGAACTGGTTGTTAGAAGGATGGGTGGGTGCATTCTTGGGACGTCAGGGATACTACAGTGCGGTGCCTGATAATGCCAAGAAGTATATGTCTCCTGCCGAGTGGGATTTCTGGTATGAAGGTAAGCCTGCGGCTGAAGACATGATTGACCCATTTGGTAAGAAGTTGGAACCGAAAGGAGCTGTACGCGATGGTGGTTCCTTTAAAGAACGGATGGGCAACGTGGTGGTGTGGAACTCAACCATGAAAGAACAGGTTTACCTGGTTCAAAAATGGAATGAATTCATCGCCTCCTAAAGATCGTGGATTTATAAAACCCGAAACATAATTTTGGAACGTGCGGCACTGCTGCACGTTCCAAAATTAAAAATCAGTTTTAATTTATCCATCATCCTAGGCAACATTGTTGTCTTGGTGGTAGAGTTACCGCCAAGACAGCGGTGTTACAGACTCCTCTATTAAACAGGATCATGTATAAACCCTGGAAAACGCTGGAACCTTATTTTCTGATCACGCCCCAAACGCTGATTTTTCTGCTGTTTTTGGTGTTTCCGATCGCCATGATTATCATGGTGAGCTTCTGGCAATTCAACGGCTATGCAATGGTTCCGGCGTTTACGCTGGATAATTACATTACGATCTTTACGTCTAAGGTTTCACTAGCCACCTATCTCAACACCTTTAAATATGTTGGGTTGGTGTGGTTCTTTTCGCTGGCGATCGCCTTTCCCGTTTCTTACTTCCTGGCTTTCTACATCACCAGTCAAACCTGGCAAATTATTTTATTTCTGATCTGCACTATTCCTTTCTGGACATCCAATATCATTCGCATGATCTCCTGGATTCCAGTGTTAGGAAAAGAAGGACTGCTGAATCAGCTATTGATCAACTTACACATTGTCAATCAGCCAGTTGAATTTTTTCTCTACTCGGACTTTGCGATCGTGTTAGGGATGGTGCACCTCTACACCTTTTTCATGATTGCGCCAATCTTCAACAGTTTGATGCGCATTGATCGAAATCTGATCACTGCTGCGCTGGATATGGGTGCTTCGGGGTTTCAGGTGTTGAAGGAAGTGATCTTACCGCTGACCGCTCCAGGAATTGCGATCGGTTCTATCTTTATCGTGACGCTGGTGATGGGTGAATTCGTCACCGTTCGCCTGATGGGGGGTGGCCAGTCCGCATCCGTCGGTAAACTGATCAGCACTCAAATTGGCAGTTTGCAATATCCCTTGGCTGCCGCAAATGCCGTCATCCTGCTGATCGTGACGCTGATTCTGGTGATGGGCATTCTGCGCGTGGTGAATATTCGGAAGGAGCTATAGTGATGGGTCTGAAAAAGCGGCCACTGTCTTTTTATCTGTTAGCTATCTTTTTCGGGCTGTTCGTTCTGTTTTTGTATGGCCCCATGATCGCTATCTTCGTCCTGTCGCTGCAAGGCCCGGATGGCGAACTGACCTTCCCGGTACGCAGTTTTGGCTTTTACTGGCTCGGACAGGTCTTTCAGGAACAGCGAGTCGGAAATTTTGTGGAGGCCTTTCAGCGATCGCTAATTTTGGGACTGACTGTAACGGTTCTCTCAGTGGCCGTGAGCGTTTTGGCTGGATTAGCGTTCCGCAGACGCTTTAAAGGATCGAGCTTCATCTTTTACCTCACGATTGCCAGTTTGATTGTGCCCAGCGTGCTGATCTCATTAGGAATTGGGATCGCGTTTCAGGTGTTAGGCGTGGAAACCAACTGGTTTTCTTCGGGACTCGGTGCTCACCTCACCTGGACGGTTCCCTTTGCCTTCCTGATCATGATTGGTATCTTTAACCGCTTCAATCCGTCTTATGAAGAAGCGGCTCGTGATTTGGGCGCTAGCGATTTATCAACCTTCGGTGAGGTGGTCTTACCGTTGATTGCTCCCGGTTTGATTGGGATTGGCATTCTGGGCTTTACGCTGTCCTATGATGAATTTACGCGAACGTCGCTGGTATCGGGTCAGGACAATACGCTACCGCTGGAAATTTTTGGCATGACGACTAACGTCACATCTCCTGCGCTATATGCATTAGGGACGCTCACGACGGTATTTTCGTTTAGCCTGATTATGATCGCGTTTGTTACTTACAGCGTCTTTTCACGACGTCAGCAGCAATAGGAGGGATTCTATAGCTGTAGTCATGTCCGTTAGGATATCGAAAACCAAGAGGGGGCTGGGGGCTTTGCCCCCAGCCAGGGGTTCCACCCCTGCACCCCGTCCTAACCCGAATGAATACAGCTATTTAGCGAATTCGACAAATGAGCGTTAAGAAACAGGTGTTTCCTCAGCCGTGGATTCGTCAGCCACCTCCTCGATGGAGGCTTGAGGGTGAAAGTAATCATAGATTTGTTGCGCCATTTTGGGGCCAATACCGGGGACTTCTTCGATTTGTTTAGGTGTTGCTTCTCGCAAATAATCGATCGAGCGGAAATGACCCAACAATAATTTCTGTCGATGATGACCTAACCCCGGAATTTCGGCCAGGCGAGAACGCCTCATGCGATCGCTCCGCTGCTGACGGTGGAAACTTACTGCAAAACGGTGAGCCTCATCCCGCAATCGCCGCAACAGTTGCACTCCCAACTGTTCCGCATCCGTTTTGAGCGGTTGAGATTCATTCGGCAGGAAAATTTCTTCCCGCTGTTTGGCCAAACTGACGACCTTCACATCCTCCAGCAAATTCATCTCGCGCAGCACATTTACCACTGCCGAAAGCTGGCCTTTGCCCCCGTCGATCATCACCAGATCGGGAAAATCCGCATTGCCGATGCGCTGAAGGTTCGGGTCTTGAGCATAGCGGCGAAACCGTCGCTGAATCACTTCTGCCATGCTGGCAAAGTCGTCTGAATGACCCGATCGCACGGTTGGATTCTTGATTTTGTAGTGGCGATAGTGCTGCTTTGCAGGCATTCCATCCACAAACACCACTTGAGACGCGACCGCATCGGAGCCTTGAATATGGGAGATATCGTAACCTTCAATGCGATGCGGTAAATCCGGCAAATCCAGAATCTCGGCTAAATCCAGCATGGACTGGTGGTTGCGCTCGTTAAACTTCTGAGTCCGCGCCAGTTCATATCCGGCGTTGCGTTCCACCATCTCGATCAAATCGGCCTTGCTCTGACGATGGGGAACGATGATCGTCACTTTGCGACCCCGACGCTCAGATAGAAATTCAGCCAGCATGTCGGTTTCGGGTAGCTCGTGCTGCACCAAAATTTCCGCCGGAATCTCAACGGAATCCACCGTTTGATAATGTTCCTCCAACACTCGCTGTAAGATGGCTCCCGGTGTTCCCGACTGCGCATCGGCTACAAAACCTAACCGTCCCACCAGTCGTCCGGCCCGAATTTGGAACAGTTGAATGCAGGCATGTTGTTCGTCAGCGACCAGAGCGATCGCATCTCGCGATACCGTATCATCTGGCAAGGCTGCTTTCTGGTCAGCACCCAGGGATTGAATTCCGCGAATCTGATCGCGCAATCGAGCGGCATACTCGAAATTCAGCTCTTCAGCCGCTTTTTCCATCTGTGTGGTCAGCACATCCTCCAGTTCCTTCGTCCGTCCCTGGAAGATCATCGCCACCTTTTGCATGATTTTGCCATAGTCTTCCGACGAAATCAGCTTTTGACACACACCCGGACAGCGGCCAATATCGTAGTTCAGGCAGGGCCGATCTTTAAACAGCGGTTGGGGCCGCTGTCGTAGCGGAAAAATGCGCTTTACCAGATGCAGAGTCCGCCGCAGAGAGCCAACATCCACATACGGGCCGTAGTACCGATCTTTTTCCTTCGACTTCTGCCGTTTGCGCGTAATAAAGATACGTGGATAATCCTCTGACCACGTGATGCACAAGTAAGGATACTTCTTGTCATCCTTTAGCAGGACGTTGAAGTGAGGCTGATGATGCTTGACCAGATTCGCTTCCAGCGCCAGGGCCTCTGCTTCTGTATCGGTGACAATGATCTCAATTTCAACAATCTGCATCACCATCAAGGCAATACGTGGATTGTGGTCGTGATTATCGCGAAAGTAAGACCGAACGCGCGATCGCAGACACTTCGACTTACCAATGTAGAGAATATTGTCGCTAGCATCGCGCATGAAGTAGACGCCAGGCTCCCTCGGAATCTCTTTCAGTCGAGCTTCCAGGCGATCGGGGTCTTTAACCAGAGAAAGTGGTTTAGGAGAGGTTGTCACAAGCTAACGTTAGCGTGGTCGAGAAATAAGGTTGATCGTTTTTATCAGTCTAGCAAGTTGGCAATCTCGTAAGTGACCTCATTGCTTGCAATCAAGCCCTATTCCAATTTTAACGTTATCCTTTGCATCTACCACTTACGCTCTTTGCCAAGCCCATAAGGTACCCTATTGTGTTCTCAATTCACAAGAGAGCATCTAGATCGACGCCCAAAGCATTGGATTAGCATCATCATTTGCCGCAAGTGTAAATCAGTTTCCAAGGGTGGTTCGTCGCTGTATCGATCACACGGGGGAGCGATGTCGCTTTCCCAGATGTTATCGGGGGGATTGAGTTCTTGGGCAATGGACATACCTGCCTACCCCTCAACAAAAAATGGCTGCTGCTATGAGTTTAGCTAGTAGGATGCGTTATCGGTAGCGTAATGCACCCCTCTGATTGAAGTCTACTTTTATGCAGATTTCAGCACGTATCCGCTTCACTACAGTTTGAGGTAGAACAGTACGTTTGCTTCTCACCTCCTCCACCGTTTCCCACCATGCAGCTTAAACGACACGAACGGACGATTCGGCGTTACATAACAGCCGTCACGACGGCTGATCCGATTGAGTCAGCAGAGGCGATTGGGCTACGCTATGTGTCTGATGATGGCCCTGGCATCCGGCGTGAAACGGAGGAAGACGGCTTTCGCTACCTTGATGTGAATGGAAAATCCATTACTAAGGAATCTGAGATCAAGCGGATTAATGCATTGCGCATTCCGCCTGCCTGGGAAAACGTGTGGATTTGTCCAGCACCGAACGGTCATCTCCAGGCAACCGGGCGTGACGCGAAAGGCCGCAAACAATATCGATATCATGACCAGTGGCGACAGCTTCGCGATCAGACCAAATTCACTCGCATGATTGCATTTAGCGATGCCTTGCCTAAAATTCGAGAGCGGATTGAGCAAGATCTAAAGCTACCGGGATTGCCTAAGAATAAGGTATTGGCAACCGTTTTGCGGTTGATGGAGCTAACTCGCATTCGAGTTGGGAATGAGGAATATGCCAAAACGAATAAGTCGTTTGGATTGACCACGATGCGCGATCGCCATGTTGATATTTCGGGTTCCACCATTCACTTCAAGTTTCGAGGTAAGAGTGGCGTGGAACATGACATTGAAGTGAGCGATCGCCGTCTTGCCAGAATCGTCAAAAACTGTCGAGATATTCCCGGTCAGGAGTTATTTCAATACATCGATGAAGAGGGTCAGCGTCAGTCGATTGATTCAGGTGATGTGAATGACTATTTGCGCGAGATTACTAATGAGGATTTTACAGCTAAAGACTTTCGCACCTGGAGTGGAACGGTTTTAGCGACTCTGGAACTGCATGAAGCTGGCATGGGTGAGTCTAAAACAGCTACTAAAAAGGCGATCGTGCAAGCGATTAAAACTGTGGCTCAACATCTTGGCAATCGTCCTGCCACCTGCCGCAAATATTATGTGCATCCAGCAGTACTGGATGCATATGAAGCAGGGTCGCTACATGAGGTGATGACGCAACAGTTAGAACAAGACATTGAAGAGTTGTCCTGCGGATTGCGTTGTGAAGAACTGGTTGTGGTCACATTGCTCAAACAACAGTTAATTCAGGAGATTCAACAAGAGCAAAAGGCAAGCTGATGGGGAAGAAGGTAGAGGGTAGGAGGAGGAGGTAGAAGAAGTTAGGAGTCAGGAGTCAGAAGTCAGAAGTCAGGAGTCAGGAGATAGAGAAGATGGCAGCAATTCTCATTTTGAAAATAACTGCGGATTTGACGCGCCCAACGGTCACTAATTGCATAATGAGAATTGCTGAGAAGATGGCGAAGGTAAGGAAGGTGGAGAAGATTAGGAACCTTTTTCTTCCCCATCTTCCCTATCCTCCCCATCTCCCTTATCCCTTCCCCTCTACCCTCACTCATGTAAATCACTGTAAAATTTGTCCATCATCCCGACATGAAACTCCATTGATTGTTACCATGCAAAATCTAGGCACCGCAGTAAAATCAGGCATGGAGGTGGTGAATTATGGGAAGCTCTATCGTTGTTAGCAGCAATAGCTTTGAAACAGATGTCTTGCAAAAGTCCTATGAAACACCAGTCGTAGTTGATTTCTTCGCGACCTGGTGTGGGCCTTGCCAGATGCTCAAACCCGTGCTCGAAAATTTGGTGAAGGAATATGACTTTGTCCTAGCTAAGATTGATATCGACCAGAATCCTGATCTGGCCCACACCTATGGCGTTGAAGGTGTGCCCGACGTCAGAATCGTGACGAAGGGGGAGGTGCTGCCAGGATTTGTCGGCATGTTGCCTGAAGACAAGATTCGCGATTTGTTAACCCAACTCAATTTGGAATCGGCTCTAGAGACTGGATTCAATGCCATTCAGGTGGCTCGAACCGCAGGCGATGTTGACGAAGTCAAACGGCTGTTTGGTTCGCTGATTGAGCGGTTTCCCGAAAATCGCAAGCTGGCTTTGGAAGCTGCTCTATTTCTAATTCATCAGAATAGGCTGGAGTCTGCTGAGAAACTACTGTCTAGCATTCAAGAGTACGAAAAGGAATACTTTTCTAAAGCACAGGCGATGCGTGGGTTGCTTCAACTCAAGCGCGACTGCGAGAATTCGGTAGCCGAAAGCGAGCTAGATGAAATTTATCTCAAAGGTGCTCAACTGGCTGTAGACGGGCAGTATGAAGGCGCTCTGCAAGCGTTTTTGGAACTGGTGGGGCGCGATCGCTCTTACCGTAAAGATGGGGCCAGAAAAGCGATGCTCACCATCTTTGATTTGTTAGGCGATAGCCACCCGCTCAGCAAGGAATATCGCAAACAGTTGATGCTGGTCTTATTTTGATTGAATCGGTTAACCAGGGAGCAGTCGTGCTGGGTACGGTTGCTCTTTTCGCAGTGTTGAAAAACGTTAACCACAATGCACTACGATCGTAGGTCAGAGTTCATCCCTAATATCCATCTCTTATGCTTACGGTTGCCCTGCCCAAAGGTGGGTTGCTTGAAGATAGTATTCGCCTCCTGAAATCTGTCGGTCTGGATTTCAGCGGATTTCTCGATCCATCTAATCGCCAGCTTGAAATCTGGGACACGACCCATACGGCAAAAGCGCTATTGGTACGCAATTACGACGTATCGGTGTATGTGGAATACGGTCAGGCACAGTTGGGTATTGTTGGCTATGACATTTTGCGAGAAAAGCAGCCGAATGTTGCTCAACTGGTTGATCTCCGGTTTGGTGGGTGTCGGATGTCGGTCGCGGTTAAAGAATCCAGTCCGTATCGTTCTGCACTGGAGCTACCGCCGCACTGCCGGGTTGCGTCCAAGTTTGTCAACTGTGCCCGTGAGTATTTTCAGGGCTTAGATTTGCCGGTTGAAATTGTGCCGCTATATGGTTCGGTCGAGCTGGGGCCAATTACGGGTATGTCGGAGGCGATTGTTGATCTGGTCGCGTCAGGTCGCACGTTGAAAGAAAACAACCTGATTGAAATCGATCGCCTGTTTGAAAGCACAGCCCGCCTGATTGCGCATCCGCTCAGCTATCGATTGAACGTAGATGGCTTGCAGGATGTGATTGAACAAATCCGCACATCAACGGCTTCAGTTGTTTGAGCCATATCAAGTAGGGTGGGCATTGCCCACCCTACAACTTACGGCTAACCCAGACAGATGCCTAGTCCTCTAGCTGTTCTGACGAGGGTGCCATCTGGATCTACCGTGCTGTACTGCGAGATGGCCGCAACGATGGGCACGCTGACAACCTGACGATTTTGCCAGGTAACGATGTGATCGTATTTTTTGTCTGCAATTAAATCCACGGCTGCTACCCCAAAGGCACTACCCAACAGGCGATCGAGCGAAGATGGAATGCCCCCTCGCTGCATGTGTCCCAAAACAGCGACTCGC
>DATNPS010000439.1:0-4919 GCA_036703095.1 Crinalium sp.
GGGAGAGTGGCGCGTCGCGCCACTCTCCCAAAAGCCCGATCATCGAATTTACGTTACTCAAATGTTGAGCTGATCTTTAAAGCTCTGTACCCAGTGTAAAACCACCCGTTGATGTCCCGCGAATCACTATGCCCTCTGGCAATTTCAGCGGAATTATATCGGCATTACTATCTGGCTCATCTCGATCAGACACCTGTCGATTAATCTGGTTCGCCAGCGTATTCATCTGTTCGGTATTGTCCCGAGGTGCTGCTTGTGCGGGCGAATCTGGAATCGCCAGTTGTGAAGCGTTTCCGGAGGGTGATGCATCCGTTGAAGGTGGCTCATCTGCCCATGATATCGTTGCCGATCCAATTAAAAATAGAGTCCCCAAAGCCGCGATCAGTGCTGTTTTCATAGCTTTGTCCCAATGTAGAGTAAGGAGTCGGGTTATCGATCAGGATAATCAAGGTTGGTTGATGTAACCTCCGAATTGCTACTGATGATAGAGTGTTGCAAGCGTTCGGCTGTAATATCTGTGACCATAATTTATGAATGATGGGATCATAGGAAAGTGCCCGGTCTCAAAGCACCTTCCAGTCTCAATTTTTATCACTCGGAGTGTTTGATGATCCAACCCCAGCATGGCGATCGCCCCGTTGTATCAAAGGTTATTCTGATTGGCGGCGGCATTGGCGGCCTAACTTGCGCTCGTGCCTGTCTGGATGCTGGGATCGAGGTGGAACTGTACGAAAAGCGAAATTTAGACACAATGCTGTCGGGGCCGGGTGGCATTTTCATTCAGCGCAATGCCATGCGTGTGTATGAACGGCTGGCGGATGGCAAGCTTTACAGTTTGTTGTACGAGCAGGGCGGCACGATCTTAAGCGGTGGCTTTTTTAGCAAAGCGGGAGAACCGCTCTATATCAACAGACCCCAATTTGCGCGTGAAGCGGATTTAGGCGTTTGCCTATTACGACCTGAACTGCAAACCCTTCTCTACAGCACGTTGCCTGCCGGAACGGTGCGTCCCGATCATGCGCTGGTGTCATTTGAGGAGAAGGGCGATCGCATTCAGGCTACCTTCCAGAACGGCGCTATTGCAGAAGGCGATGTTTTAGTGGGAGCAGATGGGCTGTATTCTAAAGTCTGCGCTCGACTACAGGGATGGGATCAGCCAGAGGAGCCAATTTACAGTGGAATGTGCTGCTGGCGGGGCTGGTTTGACAGAGGTAATGTGCCGCTGGATGAGCGATACAGTTGGGGTGAGTTTTGGGGGCAGGGCAATCGATTTGGTTACTTTGATGTGGGCGGAGGACGGTTTGGTTTCTATGCCTTCAGTGGTGTTGAAGCGGGTGGCAATGATGACGATGCAGGGGGCAGTTTGAAGGTTCTGCGATCGCTCTTTGCTGACTATGTCGATCCCGTACCTGCCATTATTAACGCACTAGAGGGACAAAGGATTTACCGCGATGACATTTTCGATCGCCCTCCACTGGGAGCACAGTGGGGAACTGGTCGAGTCACCTTAATTGGCGATGCTGCTCACCCAGTACAGCCAAATTTGGGGCAAGGTGGCTGTATGGCAGTCGAAGATGGATTTGAGTTAGTGAAGCGGCTGCGTTCAGGTCGTGCCGATACTGTTCCTCAACTGTTACGACAGTTTGAACTGAGCCGGAGCGATCGCGTCACTCGTGTTTTCAAGATCTCTCGTCAGGTTGGTGAACTGGGACAGGCCGATACTCCCTTAGGCTGTTTCCTGCGCAACTGGATTTATAAACTGACCCCAACCTGGCTAGCCGATCGACAGTTTAAATGGCTGTTTGATTACCAACCTTAAGCTTTTAACCCCCAAAATTTTTCAAGGGAAGCGCGGTGTTGCAGCGCTTCCCTTGAAAAATTTTGGGGTTATTTAGCAATAAACGGCGTTCCCCAGAAGTGCCAATTTTCTTTGTTGAAGGGCGATCGCCACTTGTAAATTAGGGCCGATTCTAACTGTTGGCGAGCGCGAGTTTTAACGGGTGCTTTGGGCCAGAAAGCGATGCCTAGCGTGGTTTCGATTTGCGTTTGATAATGAGCTTGCCGATAATTCAACAGATACCGCTTGCAGTCGTGCTCACCTTTCCATCGCTGATTCGATTTCACGGTTTCACCGACGTATAGCAAGATCGGTAGCTCGTAATCGATCACAAAGTAAAGGGCTGCAACCCCATGATCATCTGCCTTCCAGCGCCAGAACTGCGTATTTTGCTGCGGCAGGGTAAACGGATTGATGCTGTCTGGGTCGGCATACTCTGGGCTGGTCGCGACTTCAAATAGCGTATTCTGTTGGATAGGAGGACTGATTTTGACCTGCTGCTGATAGCCAAAAATGCGCTGCTTCCAGTCTTGCAAAGCGTCACCGCTCATCTCCAGCAGTTCTGCAGGCGCTTCCAAATGACAGTCGCGTAGCTCATCTTGAGAGAACAGAAGTAGCTGTTCGTCGCTAATCGTCACAGTCAACCTCCAGATATAGCGTATCTGAGATCAAAGATACGCTACCTATACTGAAGAATCAGTAAACCACGAAAGCTTATTTAGGGCAACGTCCGCTTTGATCTCCACGACGTCAACATTACCCACCGCGCTCATTTTTGATTGTGATGGCACATTAGCGAACACGTTGCCTGTTCACTTTCACGCCTGGTCAACTACATTTCAAACGTATGGTGTAACCATCGCAGAAGACTGGTTTTATCGACACTGCGGCGTTTCTGCGGTTGAGATGATCGAGTTGTTCAATCGCAGCTTTGGTTATCAATTAGATGCTTCTCAAGTAAACCAGGACAGACAGCAGCGCTATCGCTCCCTGATTTCTGCGGTAAAAGAAATCAAGGTTGTTGCGGATATCGCTCGTGCGCATTACAACGTTGTCCCGATGGCGGTTGCATCGGGCGGAGAGCGATCGCTTTTAGAGGCAACACTTAACGCCATTGGCCTGCGCAATTTATTTGATGTAGTCGTTAGCGTCAATGATGTGGCTCAGGGAAAACCTGCGCCCGATTTATTTCTGCTGGCCGCCCAACGGTTGCAGGTTACTCCGGCAGATTGCCTGGTTTACGAAGATAGCGTTCAGGGATTAGAAGCGGCTCGTCTGGCTGGAATTGATTGATATTCGGACGCTCTAATCATTGCAAAAAAGGGGGGGTGGCAGCGCCACCCCCCCTTTTTCATAAAGGCTCTCGTATCGCTAAACGGTCTTGCTATACCTTCTTCTCAATGACAATGGTTAAATGAGCAACCAGAGCGCCGATCGCCCCAAGGGCTGCTACGACTGGGAACAGGGACGTTGCTACAACCCCACCCACAACACCGACCGTGAGTGGAATTTCAATTAAGGTGTTTCCTTCCTCTGTTTTGATTACAATCCGGCGGATGTTGCCTTCATGGATTAGCTCTTTCACTTTAGTAACCAGAGCATCGCCCGTAATTTTATATTCTTCAACCCGAACATCCTCTCTTGGGGGCGTATCGGTCGAAGCTGGAATCTCGGTAGGCAAAACGTCTGGAGTATGTAGAGTATCTTCCACCGTTGGAGTTTGGTCTTGAAGATCAGTCATACATTGAACCTCCTTGTGATGTGTTCATTCCTAACTGCCTCTACTTCTATGATTATTCTTTCTCCAGGTTTTGATATCCTGCTTTCGGGTCAATTTCATGAATTCGATGAATGGGCTTTTGGAAGAGTCGCGCGATGCACGACTCTTCCAAAAACCCAATTTTACGTGCGCGTCGCGCACGCAAAATCGGGCTGTCGAACTCACGTATGTTGAAGCTGAACTGAATGTGGCAGGATGGAACAAGGTGTAATTTCTAAGCGATCGCCACATGTCTTCGACTGACTCAACCCTAGAGCTGACTATTTTACGTCTGCGTGCTGTCAGGTTTGCCATTTTGCGTCTTCACAAGGCTTTGTTAAATTCCGAACGGATCATTTATGAGCAGTTTTATGGTCGGGTGCCGAGCAGCGGAGAGTTTTTTCGGTTAGTCATCAGTCACGAATGGTTTAGCTGGCTGCGTCCGATCTCGCAATTCATTATTCAGATTGATGATGTGCTGAATGCCAAGGAACCCATCTCTTTGGAGCAGGTGAATGCCCTATTAGATCAAGCGCGATCGCTCTTGAGTCCCGCCGAGGAAGGGACAACGCTGGAAAAGCGATATTTTAACGCCATTCAGCGCGATCCAGATATTGCCTTAATGCACGCAGAAGTTTCCAAACTGCTGAATTAACGTAAATTCGACGAACGCTTTTGCGCCATTCTAGCCACGGTCGTGCAACTGAAATGGTGCAAAACGGTGCCTCGTGCGTCGCGTCTACCGTCTATGCACAGGCTCGATCTTTGGAAATTCGACAGATGCCGTAAAGGTTTGGCACGGCCAAATCCGTCCCAGGCTTGATGTGCTCAACAATCTTTTTAATTTGGTATTGCTTGCAGCAGACTTGTACTGCCGTCAATTGTGATTTTTTTGCGCCCGTCAGGTGCACAAAACCATAATCAGGTTTAACGTAAACGTGAATTCGGTAGCCCAATTTTGCGTGCGCGTCGCGCACGTAAAATCGGGCTTTTGGGAGCGTGGGGTGTCTGCCATGCTCTCAAAAGCCCGTTCGTCAAATTTACGTTAACGTGAAAATTGCCGGGGCTTGAGTCAAAAAAGGCTTAAGAATGCGTAGATTCTGTTACATTTGTGGCTACAAGATAAATAACTTATTAAAGTTTCTACAGAAAAATTTTGAATTAAAAGAAATTGGCAGGAATTCTCAGCATGCAATAAGTGGCAACGCAAGCCCGCCGCAGGCGGGCTTGCGTTGCCACTTATTGCATACTGAGAATTGCTGCCAATTTCCTTTAATTCAAAATTTTTCTGTAGAAACTTTAATAAGTTATTTATCTTATGAG
>DATNPS010000534.1:0-27254 GCA_036703095.1 Crinalium sp.
GCTACATGAATCTCTGCCTATCTACTCTGGCGGTCTGGGTATTTTGGCTGGGGATCACCTGAAGTCGGCCTCTGATTTAGGTGTACCACTGATTGGGGTAGGTCTTCTGTATCGTCAGGGCTATTTCCGGCAGCGGTTGAATCGCCAGGGCTGGCAAGAAGACTATTACATTGACAACCAGTTTGAGCGAATGCCGCTGGAGTTGATGCGCGATGCACAGGGTCAGGCGATCGCCATTGATGTGCAGATCCGCCATCGCAACGTCAAAGCTCAGGTTTGGCGTGTTCAGGTCGGTCGTGTGTCCCTGTATTTGCTCGATACGGATCGCGAGGAGAATGATCCCATCGATCGCTGGTTGACGGGCCACTTGTATGGTGGCAACCAGGAAACTCGCATCGCCCAAGAGATTTTGTTGGGGATCGGCGGTGTACGGGCATTACAAGCGCTAGGCATTGAGCCAGCCGTGTATCATCTGAACGAAGGTCACGCGGCATTCTGTTTGCTGGAAGTCGCCCGACTGGATGTGAAGCGCACAGGTAAATCCTTCTATGACGTGGAAGCCTCGGTGCGCGATCGCTCCATTTTCACCACCCATACCCCCGTTCCGGCAGGTCATGATGTCTTTTCGGCTGACCTGATGGATTCCTTCTTTGCGAACTACTGGGCCGATTTGGGCCTATCGCGGGAACAGTTCCTGGCCCTCGGTGCCCGTCGTCTGGGCGACCCCTGGGAACCGTTTGGCATGACCGTATTAGCACTGCGGCTGACCCGCGCCGCTAATGGCGTCAGTGAACTGCATGGTCAGGTGTCTCGCAAGATGTGGACGATCCTCTATCCCGATCGCCCAGAAGACAAAGTGCCCATCGGCTATATCACGAATGGCGTTCACGCTCGTACCTGGACGGCTCCCCTGCTGGCCGACCTGTATGTTCAATACTTTGGTGAAGACTGGTCGAGCCGAGTCGCTGATCCCCAGATGTGGGCGAAAGTCGATGAGATCCCGAATGAAGAACTCTGGTATCGCCATCAGATTCTCAAGGAACGTTTGATTGCGCATACCCGCCTCAAGATCAAGAATGCTCGACAGGAGCGCGGTGAAGACTATGAGCAGGTTCAAGCCGTCGATCATCTGCTTGATCCCAATGTGCTGACGATTGGCTTTGCTCGACGGTTCAGCCCTTACAAGCGCGGCGACCTGATTCTGCGGAAGTTTGAGAAAGCGGTTTCTCTCTTTGGCAATCCCGATCGCCCGATTCAGGTGATCTTCTCTGGTAAGGCTCACCCTGCCGATGAGGAAGGTAAGCGCATCATTCAGCGATTAATGGAATGGTGTAAGCATCCTGCGATTCGCGATCGCGTTGCCTTCGTGGAAGACTACGACATCTTCACGGCTCAAAAGCTGATTCAGGGCGTTGACGTGTGGTTGAATAATCCTCGTCGTCCGCTCGAAGCGTCGGGAACCAGTGGCCAAAAGGTCTGCTTTAATGGCGGGATCAATTGCAGCGTCCTGGATGGCTGGTGGTGTGAAGGCTATCAGGCCGATGCCAACGGCAAGGGTACAAATGGCTGGGCGATCGGGGAAGACGCCAACACCAGCGACCAGGAATTGCAAGACCGGATCGATTCTGAATCGCTCTATCGCTTATTGGAGGAGGAAATCGTTCCTCTCTACTACGATCGCGATGAGAAGGGCGTTCCGCACGGTTGGGTGAACATGATGAAGGCATCTATCCGCACAAATGCACCCGTGTTTAACACCGATCGCATGGTGGCTGAGTATGTCGCCAAGATGTATGCGCCCGGTGCCTCCCTGGAAACTGAATCCATTCGCGCCAGCGTCCTCTTTTAAGTGAATTCGATAGCGCTATTCTAGCCGCGCGACGCGCGGCTAGAATAGCTGAAAAAGGTGCCCCACGCGACGCGTGGGGCACCTTTTTCAGCATTTGTCGA
The DNA here is from genome assembly GCA_036703095.1 of Crinalium sp. GTDB lineage: Bacteria > Cyanobacteriota > Cyanobacteriia > Elainellales > Elainellaceae > DATNPS01. The sequence goes on from DATNPS010000534.1 coordinate 1,951, forward strand.
ATTCACGTTCTTTTTAGTAATACCGTCGAGACGTCGGTATTACACTGAATCGTCTCAACCGTTCACTATTCATCAAACTGTATAGCACCGCTGTCCTACAGGTTCGATAATCGCCGGAACAGCGGTGTTTTCGTTTTGCGCAGGATTTGTTCTGAAAAGTCCCGCCTTTCTGAGGAGGGCGATCGCTATTCCCGTAAACCACAATAATGAGAAGGGGTATCAAGAATTGTAATGCTCTTGATCTCGTTTAGATTGCTTTGATCCCTACTGTGAAAGCACTTGAATGCGTTGATCCCTAAAAACAGACCTTAAAAAATTCTATCTAAAATGAGAATCACAGGACACAGCCTAAGGGGGATCAGTCTATGCAGGTTGTATTGGAGCGATTGTTTCCAACTCCACGGGATCATGCGTTTGTTCTTTGGTTTGAAGAAGTTGGCATCTCAGATATTTCGCTAGTCGGCGGCAAAAACGCCTCATTAGGGGAACTGATCCGCCAACTCAAACCCAAGGGGATCAATGTGCCGGGCGGGTTTGCTATTACGGCCTATGCCTACCGCTATTTCATCCAGAAAGCTGACTTGGCTGACAAGCTACACTCCCTGTTTGCCGATCTGGATGTTGATGATGTGCAAAATCTCCAGCAGCACGGCGCACAGGCGCGATCGCTCATTCTCAACACGCCCTTTCCAGCAGAACTACAGCGGGCGATCGCCTCAGCCTATCAAGAGATGTGCGATCGCTATGGCCAAAATGCCGATGTCGCCGTTCGCTCCAGCGCGACCGCTGAAGATTTGCCGGATGCCAGCTTTGCCGGACAGCAGGAAACTTATCTGAACATCAGCGGCGTCCGGGATGTCTTAGCCGCGTGCCACAAATGTTTTGCGTCTGTCTTTACCGATCGTGCCATTTCGTATCGCACCACAAAAGGATTTGATCACTTCGAAGTCGCCCTTTCAGTCGGGGTGCAAAAAATGGTGCGATCGGATCTGGCCACCTCAGGCGTGATGTTCTCGATCGACACTGAAACGGGCTTCAAAAATGCGGCTCTGATCACCGCCGCTTATGGCCTGGGTGAGAACGTGGTGCAGGGTTCGGTAAACCCAGATGAATATCTCGTCTTTAAACCCACCCTCAAGGTTGGGTTTAAACCTGTGTTGCAAAAACGGTTGGGCAGCAAGCAGATCAAGATGGTCTACGCCGACGATCAGGCCAGTTTGACCCAGAATGTCCCCGTTTCGCCCCAGGAACAGGATGCCTTTGCCCTCACGGACGCTGAAATTTTGCAACTGGCAACCTGGGCCTGTGCGATCGAAGACCACTACTCGCAGGTACACGATACCTTCACCCCAATGGACATCGAGTGGGCCAAGGATGGCCTTACTGGCGAACTCTTCATCGTTCAGGCCCGCCCCGAAACTGTCCAATCCCAGAAAACAGCCACCGTTCTCAAAACCTATCGCCTCGTTTCCACCACACACAACCAAACGCAGGAGTCAGGAGTCAGGAGCCAGGAGCCAGAAGTCATCCCACACCCACTCATCACAGGTCGTGCGGTTGGAGAACTGATCGGCCAGGGCAAAGCGCGGGTGATTTTCAACGTCGATGATATCCATGACTTCAAGGCAGGCGAAGTGTTGGTCACGAGTCGGACTGACCCAGATTGGGAGCCGATCATGCGCAAAGCCAGCGCGATCGTTACCGACCAGGGAGGCCGCACCTGCCATGCTGCGATCATTGCTCGCGAATTAGGAATTCCGGCAATCGTTGGCTGTGGTCGTGCTACCGAACTCCTCCAAACCGGACAGGAGATTACGGTATCCTGCGCCGAAGGTGAAGAAGGTCGGGTATATGATGGCTTACTGCCCTTCGAAGTTCAAGAAACTCACCTGGATCAGCTTCCCACGATTCCAACCAAGCTGATGATGAATGTGGGCAATCCGGCAGAAGCCTTCAAGCTCTCTTTCATTCCCAACGATGGCGTGGGTCTGGCTCGTTCAGAATTCATCATTGCCGATCACATCAAGGTGCATCCTCTGGCCCTAACCCGGTTCGATGACCTGACGGATGGGGAGGTGAAGGAGGCGATCGCTCACCTCACTCGCCACTACGCTCACAAGCCCAATTTCTTTATAGACAAATTGGCTCAAGGCGTCAGCATGATTGCCGCTGCCTTCTATCCCAAGCCTGTGATTGTCCGCATGTCGGATTTCAAGAGCAACGAGTATGCCAATCTCCTTGGCGGTCGCCAGTTCGAACCCCACGAAGAAAACCCGATGATTGGCTGGCGCGGTGCCTCTCGCTACTATGATCCGAATTACCGGGAGGCATATGGCCTGGAATGTCAAGCGCTAAAGCGAGTCCGGGATGAGATGGGGTTAACCAACGTGATTCCCATGATTCCCTTCTGCCGCACCCCGGCGGAAGGCCGCAAGGTACTGGCTGAGATGGCAAAACACGGTCTGGTGCGCGGTGAAAACGGATTGCAGGTTTACGTTATGTGCGAACTGCCCAGCAATGTGATTCTGGCCAATGAGTTTAGCGAGGTCTTTGATGGCTTCTCAATTGGCTCGAATGACCTGACGCAGCTTACTCTCGGTTTAGACCGCGATTCGTCCCTGATTGCCCATCTGTTTGATGAACGCAACCCTGCGGTAAAAGATATGGTGCGAGTCGTGATTAGTAAAGCCAAGCAGAAGGGCCGCAAAATTGGCATCTGTGGTCAAGCGCCGAGCGACTATCCCGAATTCGCACGATTCCTGATTGAGCAAGGCATTGACTCCATCAGCTTAAACCCAGACTCGGTCTTAAAAACGCTCTTGAATCTGGCCGAGATGCAATAACGCAGTCTTTACACATCTCCATCGCCCACAGATACCGGGTGTCTTCGGTTGAAGCAACAAAATTTCGTTGCTCACCAAACAGACACCCGGTATCTTGTCGTCGCGTGCCTCGTTGCTCACCAAACAGACACCCGGTGTCTTACCGCAGATATTTATAGGACAAAATTCAATCATTATGCATAACGTTTGCCTTTAGCTCCGAATACTTAATAACGGTTTTTCAACCACCTAAAAATAGCTGCAAACAAAGCTGGATTCTGGGTTTTACGGATTTGAGAGATCAGGAACCCAAGTGTTCGGCAGATGCAGAGTGCCCCTAATTTACACCTGAAGGCAAAACGAAATATGCGGTCTAAATTCCAGTCTCTAGAGCGTTCTCATTCACTTCGTGCCGATTCCCACAAAACACTTCAAGGACATTCGAACTTACTTTCTGACGCATCTGGTCTCAGCAATCCGCTTCGACGCCATCATAAATCTTCCAGGGCAAGCGCTCCAACCAGTGTGGCTCCTTCGAGCCCAGTTAACACCAGCTTTGCAGGCTCTAACTTAGCCATCTCCAATCAAATCAGCAACACATCGCTCATTGCATCTGATTCGATTGTTTCTAACTCAATTTCTGATTCCATCGTTTCAAATTCACTGGTTTCTAACTCACTCATTTCTGACTCCATCGTTTCTAACATTTCTGATTCAGTACTACTCGATAATCTGGATCTGATCTACTGGTCTGACAACTCTATGGCGTCAGCCAACAATCTAGGTTCTCTTAATAAAACAAAGGTTACGTCAGGATTTGTCGGCAGCGGTGATACTCAAGATTACTTCAAGTTTAGTCTGGGAGCAGCAAACGCCTTCAAGCTGTATCTGACAGGTTTAGGCGCAGATGCAGACGTGCAGCTTCTCAACAGCGCTGGTGGCGTAATTACCAGTTCTACTCGCGGCGGTAGCACCGGAGAAAACATCAGCTTAGGTTCTCTGGCGGCTGGGGATTACTACGTGCGGGTTTATCAATTCAGCGGTGACACTCAATACAACCTGAGCATGTCTACTGTAGACTGGTATGACCAAAACTTGAGCGATACCGGATTGATTGGTCAGGCGCGATCGCTCTACTGGCCCGACGGTTCCTTAAGCCGCAAAGACATGATTAGCATTTTGCGGGAAGCGAAAGATTACGGCTCGATTGATGCGACCGAATTAGGCGACCTGCGCAAGATTGTTAATGCTTCGACTGGGTTTGCCATGCCCGACTACGTGCGCGTGCTGGCGAACAAAGTCGTGAACAGCGACGCAGCTAACCCCCGCTCTGGCATTGGCAACCTGTTTGCAGGCAGCAGCGATACGCAGATGGAACGGCTGGTCGGCAAATGGTTCCTGGGCAACGATCGCCCCACCGCTATCTCCTACGATCGCACAACCACCTATAGCTACCGCTATGCCAGCGGTTCTCTATTCCAAAATGGCATTAGCGTTCAAGACATCAATCAGAATGATTTAGGCGATTGCTACTTCATGGCCAGCCTGGGCGCAACCGCCAACCATGCCGCCGGAACCATTCAAAACATGTTTACTGACAATGGTGATGGCACCTTCACCGTTCGCTTCTTCAATAACGGGGTCGCAGATTACGTGACGGTCGATCGCTACCTGCCCACCAATGCCTGGGGTAATGCGGTCTTCGCAGGTTGGGGTGGCGGTTCCAATACCGAAACCGATAACGAACTATGGGTCGCTCTGGCCGAAAAAGCCTATGCTCAAATGAACGAATCAGGCTGGATTGGCCAGGACAATACCAACTCCTACAACGGCCTGTGGACATCCGCAACTGCCGTATCCAGCAACAGCGCAGGAATCAACGGTGGCTGGCCCTACAATGCGATGAAACAGATTACCGGACGGAACACCAGCCACCACGATGTGTCCTGGAGAGATTGGTGGTCGTTCTTTATCACCACCTCTACCGATCTGGATAATATGGTCAATACCTACAATGCCGGACAGTTGGTGGTGTTGAATACCAAGGATTCTGGTACCGCATCGGGTATTGTGGCTAACCACTCGTACACGATGACGGGCTACAACCCCTACACGCAGTGCTTCCAACTCTACAACCCCTGGGGTAGCTCGATTGAACTAACTCGCAATCAGATCGTCGATAACTTTAGCACCTGGGATTACACCGCTTAAACCAAAGTAATGGTGTAGCCGTAGCCACCTGAATGAGGAGGTGCGGAGTTTCAACCCTGGCTGGAGACAAGACCCCACACCCCTAGGTTTAATGTCCTAATCAGTGCGGATAGCTATGTTCAGTAGTGTGGCTCAGGCTGCACTACTGACCTCTTGATTTTTTGCTTCATGTCTAGCCCCCTTGAGTAGGTTCCCTGATGAGACGCAAAGCAGCCCTTTTAACGTTAGCAATGAGTATGGCATCGTGTAGCGTGATCGCAATTTCTAGTCAATCGCGCGGAGTTCAAAACGACCCAACAGCAATGCATATGACCAATGGAATTGCGATCGCCAACGTCACCTTAACAGCACGAGACGAAAGACATCTGCCCCCCGGACAACGGCCAACGAGCGATCGCGATATTGGATTCGCTGATGTGTTTGTGCAACTGCAAAATACAACTGAACAAACCGCTACAGTAATCATTCAATCAATTGAGATTCGCAATGCATTTGGTGGTCGAGTGCAGTTGATCAGCCAAACGCCTCAAACCGTTCATCTACATCCCTTAGAAAACTCGTCTTTAGATTTTCATCTGACTAATAAGACCGGATATAGTCGGGGCGATCGCGTTAAAGCCGTCATCCATTACCAAATCCAGGATCAGATCCAAACCATCGAATCTGCCCCAGTTGTGATTGAACGGTTGTAATCATGGATTAAATCAAGCCCGAATTTTTTTGAGGGAAGCGTGGCAATGCCGCGCTTCCCTCAAAAAAATTCGGGCTTTAATATGAAGAAGTATTAATTCTTCTACTCTCCTATGCCCCTTGACCTGTTGTTTAACGGCGCTAATCTATTTGTCTTGCCTTTCTGGCTGTTGATGATCGTGTTGCCCAACTGGAGCATTACCCGCAAGGTGATGGGGTCATTTTTACCCTTTGTGGCCTTGGCCGGACTATACATCTATCTGTTTGCCAATAGCCTCGACCCCGAAACTGCTCAAGCCTTCTCCAATCCCCAGCTAGCCGACATTGCCCGTCTATTTGCCGATGAGCGCGTTACCGCTGCCGGATGGATTCATTTTCTAGTAGCCGACCTATTCGTCGGTCGCTGGATTTACTGGGAAGGTCAGCGTACAGGCGTCTGGACGATTCATTCACTGGTCTTCTGTCTGTTTGCAGGCCCGATCGGCTTGCTCTCTCACATTCTGACCCAGTGGATTACGCAACGCTTCTTCCCGCGATCGCCCAGTGAAGCAACCGAGCTAGCCACAGATTCATAAATTAAAGAGGAGAGGGGCGATCGCCCTTCTCCTCTTTGTAACTTAAATCTTAGTTAAATTTAATCGAGGTTTTCCCACTCTTCTTTACTAACGTTGGCTTGCCGCAAAATTCTGCTGAGCAAGGCTTTACTAATATCACCTTGATGAGGATTTGGAATGGTCAATCGAAACTCTTCTTTAACCATGTATTGATGTTTACCGCCACCATAAGGGCCTTCAAAGCCAAACGCTTTGAGGTAATACACCAAATCTCGCCACTTTATGGGGCCAAAGGGTGGCATCAGGCTACTTCTGTTTTGAGATTAAGATCGATACCATTCAGAACAGGTAATGTGTGACGCAATTGCAAGCCTAGAATAATCCACCCTTCAAGCGCATCCTGCAATTCCTCGCGGCACGTTTCTAGGGTAGCCGCATTGCTCCAAACACCTCTACAGCTTGGAATTTCACCGTAAAAAGTGCCGTCCTCTAAGAATTCGTAGGTCGCTTGGTGCATCGCCGCTTGAATGTAGTGAGTCAACATAGTTCAATCTTTGGCTAATTCTGAACTATCGAGATGTTTTGATTTTATACGGTCAATGGCGATCGCCCCCTTTGCTTCGCCACCGTCATCAGCTTTTCCAGTTATGTCGGTTCTGGTGTCCACTCAAATGCAGCCGTCATACGTCTGTCCTGCTTCAGAGAGTCATGCTTTGATTTTAATGGGGGTGAGGGCGATCGCTCCTTAGATGCAATCACTTCAATGGCATTAATTTAGAAGAGCATTAACCACACTGTCTCTACATATTGCATACACAAAAATAATGGTAAGTACCGCGACAAAACGTTACAAGAATGATGACATAGCTCATCTACCCTTTCGGGTTATCCAATCCGAAACTTGAGGATGAATAGCTCTATAGGGCAATACACGCCTTAATTCTGCTATTGTCGTCACTCCTCGCATCACTTTATCAATTGCTGCTAGTCGAAATGAATCAAAATTATTTTTACTAAGGTAGTCATACATTTCAACCATATTTCCTGCACGGATAAATTGCTTAACCATTAAATCAACGTTGAGCAATTCAACAATTGCTTCTCGCCCCAAGTAACCAGAATTGAAACATTTTGGACAACCTCGTCCCTGCCGCCATTTTTCTGAATGAACAGCTTCTCCTTCCAAACCTAGATATTCCCAGTCTTCATCCGTCGGTTCGTAAGGTTCTGCACAATGAGAACATACTTTTCGAACTAATCGTTGGGCAACAATACCTAAAAGAGCATCGCTAATTAAATTGGGATCAAGCTTCATGCTGTTGAGACGAAAAATGGCAGATATAGCATCATTGGTATGTAAAGTTGTCAGAACTAAATGCCCTGTCAACCCTGCTCTAACAGCTGTCTCTGCTGTTTCTTCATCTCTAATTTCTCCTAACATAATAATATTTGGATCTTGACGTAGAAGTGCTCGTAAGCCTACGGAGAAGGTCATCCCAATTACTTCATTAACCTGACTTTGGTTAATTCCAGGCAGTAAATACTCTACTGGATTTTCTATTGTCATAATATTGACTTCCTCTCTCACAGTTGTTTGCAAACTGGTATATAGAGTACTTGTCTTACCAGAACTCGTCGGCCCACAAATAATAATCATTCCCTGTGGTTCTTGTAACCAACTTTTGTAAATTGTTAGAGCACTTTGTGTAAATCCTAAATCATCAAGATTATTAAAAGGATTTTCACTTGGTAACAAGCGGATGACAGCTTTTTCACCGTGTACACAAGGAATAGTACTGACTCGTATATCTAAACCTGGTTGTTCATCTCGATTAGACGCATATTCTAATCTCAACCGCCCATCTTGTGGCAAACGATTGTCAACAGTATCCATGTTAGCTCTGGCTTTAATTGCAGCGATTAACCTAGGGCTAACTTCTTCATTGGGTTTGATAATATCTCTTAAAATGCCATCAATTCGATATCGAATTCTTAAGCCTTGCTCAGTTGATTCAAGATGAATATCACTAGCTCGTTGATACATAGCACTAGCAATGATAAACTCAAGTCGCTTGATTTGATCATTGGTACGTGAGAAAAACATTTTGATAGCAGCACTTATATCTCCTAGTGCTTGTTTATATTGGAGAAGTTTAATGAAGCGATCAAGGTTAACTGTATTGAGATCAAATCCTAATCGATTTGAGCATTCAAAATAACTTTGCTCAGCAATCGGAATGATTTTGATTTCAGCTCCAACAAGATTAGTTAAATTTTCAATTATTGTAGAAGATAGTTCTTCAGCGCTGCCAAGATAGTAACAATTTTGCCAAAGTAATAAAGGGATCACAGAAGGTAACTTATAACCTTTTGGAAAATGATAGCGAAATCGTTTGTCAACCTCTAAATCCAATAAGTCTTGTGCAATGTTTCCTTGGGGATCGACCAGAAGTTTTAGGGCAGACTCAAGGGTAATTTCTCCTTTTTTTAATCGTTGCCAGACTGATAAAGGCTTCAGGTCATGAGCAGCCTTATTAATGGTGTTAGTATGAGCTAATTGTCTCTTTATGTTTTCTGAAGTAAACGAATACTTCTTACGTATGTAGGCTTCCTGACTAGCAAGAAGGAATTGATATTCTGGGATACTTAGAATTCTGGAGAATGCCCATGCCATAGCATCCTTCAGAGTTTGTCCTTGTAGTAAACAGGATTCATCTTTGCAATCAGAAGCTAACCAGGCTGCTAACGGTTGGGCATAAGGCTGCAAATTTGCTAGCGTTGTGTGAACCCAATTTCGGTCAAAAACTAGTGCATAAATACGATTGTAAATCGTTAAGTAGTTTTGTTGTCTTACTACTAATCCTGATAATCGGAGCTCCATTTGTTCAGGGCTGTCATCAGCAAATAACTGATTACTTTGCAAAATCTGTTCATATAATCCCAACAATTTAATCAAGCTTTGTTTACTTTGTAAAATACGGTCGCGAATCGTCTTTAGATGCTCTGGCTCATCTTGAGATTCCCAATTTTCAATTATATGTAATCGGACTAATCGCTCTAACCATATCGCTTCAGCACCTGCTGGAATTATATGAGAGGATTTAAGAACTAACTGACAAAGCTTTTGTGTAAGAAATGGTTGTCCAGCGGTCCAGGTTAATATCGCCTCTAACACTGCTGAAGGCTCATTAGCTTGCTTAGCTAAGCCCTGAATTAGTGGCTGCACTTCAAAGAATTGAAATCCAGTAAGATGAACTGCTCTCCCAATATTAAAAGGAGTTCGGTTTTTGTCATGAATTAAGTCATAAGGTGTCGCTACTCCTAGTAATGCAAAAGTTAAACGTTGATAAACTTCTTTCTCTGTACGTCTGTTATAGCAAGCACGAATAAATGCAAAGAAATCGTCCTTAAATTCTAGGTGAAGCACACTGTCAATCTCATCAATAAAAATGACGACAGGCTGTGAAATTTCTACAAGCAAGACAGTTTCAAGAAATTCACTTAAACGCTGCACAGATGGGAGAAGATCACGCTCACGCCACCAATTTCGGAGATTGAAATTATCCGCCAGAGCAAAACTACTAACTAGATTACGAGTAATACCTGCATACCATTGTTCTGCTGTAATTTGTTGACTACCAATTGCTGTTAAGTCGATTACGGCACAAGCGATGCCTTCTGCCTGCAATCGCTGCATGGTTCGCACGCGCAGGCTGGATTTGCCCATCTGTCGTGAGTTCAGCACATAGCAAAACTCACCAGCTTTCAAGCCATCGTAGAGATCCTGATCGGCCTGTCGGGTAACATACGTGGGCGCATCGGCAGGTAAACTGCCACCCACCTGATATTCGTAGTTCATACTTCCTGCTATTGACCTCCAGGCATAATCGGGCGATCGTTGACTGCGACCATCAAACAATGAGCTGTACCGTTCAAACCATCTCGTGTAAATTCCCAAACTGGGCTGGCGAATGTTTGAGCATCGCTCGTGAACTCCAGAACATCACGCTTGAAGTCCTATAGGTTCACCTATGAATGTTTAAGCATCACGCGTGAACCTCAGGACATCACGCTTGAACCTCGGAATATCAACGCTGACTCTCAGAACATCACGCTTGAACCTCTGAACATCATGAACGAACATCTGGAACATCACGCTTGAACCTCAGAGCATCACACTTGAACTTTCGAGCATCACGAGCAAACGTCACAACATCAACCGCAAATCTCAGAACATCACGCTTGAACCTCGGAACATCACAAGCGAACTTTCCCTGGTTCCTAGCCTCTGGCTAGGAATCCGATTGAGAGGCTCTGCCTCCAGGCTCAGGCCACCGGAGGCAGAGCCTCCAACCCTGGCATAACCAGGTAAAACCTGGTCACGAGATGCTCGTTGTCCATCTCCCCCATCTCCCCAAATCCTCCCTCACCCTTTCCCCCGCAGGCGATCGCCAAAATACTGTCGATACAGTTCACACCTCGGCTCTACATCGTTGCCCCGCAGATGGACAATGCCCATGCTGTGCAGTTGGAATGCCTGGACTGATTCGAGACGGACGGGGGTACTAGAAGCGATCGCCTTTTTCATGGCAGCAACCATCTCCGGTCGCTGTTCCAAGTTCCATAGGTGACGACGGAGGTGATCGCCATACAGTCCGGCTTCGGTGGGAGCCACGTCGAGCAGCTCGGTGAGGCTGAGGTTGTGGCGGGTGATGTGATAGAGGGCTACGCGGACGAGATAGGGATGACCACCGACCATATTCATCAGCGCATTAACCTCGTCCAGCATCCAGTTCAGCCCATGTCGCTTCGCCAGATCCAGCACTTGTGCAGGAGTGAATTCGGGAAGTTCAATCGGCAGACCCACATTAAACGGCGACTGGTTAATATTCATGGGAATGTAGACTTCGGTGGAATGCACGACCACCAGCCGCAGTTTCTTCCAGAGGTCGCGCGTTTTGCCGTCCTCATGCCATGCCCGCAGCAACCCAAAAAAGTCAGACGCGATATCGGGATGCTGGAAAACCATATCCACCTCATCCAGTCCCAGAACCAGCGGCGCAGTGATTTCGGTGAGCAGATATTCCTCGAAATAGGCGGTGCAGTTGTCCTTACTGCCATAGATCTCATCCCAGTAATCGGCCAGTCGATTCGGCAGACGCAACCGTCGGCCTACGCTAGCGCAAAACCACCGGAGAAACTTATCGAGATCCGCGAAGACAGACGCATCTGCCAACTGAAAGCTGAGTGGCACAGCAAGATAATTGGCATCGGTGGCCTGTCGCAAAATCCGCGACATCAGAGACGTCTTGCCCATCTGTCGGGGTGCTTTGATCCGGATTAAGGCTCCCGGCTTCAAGATGGTTTCGTAGCAGGTTTCCTCAACGGGTGGGCGATCGACATAAAACTTAGACTCCAAATCCACCTGACCACCGGGTAACTCCGGTTCTGCGACCGGAAGCGGTGGTGTATCGGCAGGATGAATGGGTGGCGGAGGCAGTTCTGCTTCGGTATGGGCGTCTGTTGGCTGCTCCTGCTCTGGTGGCGATTGCCCTGTGGCAATTAGGGTTAAGATTTCCTGGGCGATCGCCCCTGTATCCGCTGGTGATGTCCACGCTCTCTGCTGAATTCGGTTCAGATAGCCACGCAAATCGTAGTTCAGCGGCGAACTCCAGGGAAAATTAACCCGAATGGGCAACATCACAGGTTTCCCACTAGAGCGAGTATCGCGCAACTCCTTAGCCCGCCGCACCTCCTCCGTCACCATCTCACTGGTGGCAGACTGAGCCGAGAGCAACAGCAAAAAATAATCCGATCGCTCCAATTCCGTATCGATTCGCTGTGCCCAGTTGTCCCCTAAACGAATACTTTCTGCCGCCATAAAGACCTCACACCCTGCGGCTGTCAGTGCCGTGTAGAAGTCCTTAGCAAGGCTCTGATCGGGATCTTGACTGCGATAGCTAATGAAGACCCGTACTTGCTTTGAAGCTGAAGTCTTTCGACGTTTAGACGAAGACGCACCGCTCATAGGAATGGTTGGGGGCTGATGAGAGATTAGTTGTTCAGTAGTATAGCCCTCTACCCCCTGCACCCCCTACCCCAACACCCAACACCCAATCAGCGATACAGTAGATCAGCGATGGTTGCTGGTTTTGCATGAGCGGTTTCCCAAACGATAACGACAACGAAGCAAAAACGAATCAGATGTCAGGTGCCTCTCCAGATTCGCCTGCTGATTCCAACTCAGATGCTTCAGCTTTAGAGGACAGTGATACGGAAGGTGGGTATCTGGATGAACTAGAGGTGGATAGTGTGGCGATCGCCACCCGAAAAAGTCGCGCTAATCGGGCATCCTCCATCAAGGTGCCCAGTCCAGCCCTGGTGATGGTCGAAACAGCCTTTTTGGCGAGTACGGCCAGTTTGCTCTGGTTAGCCAGCTATTACCTCAGCCTGGTTCCCTGGATGCGGATAATCTTTCCACTGCCGATCGCCCTGGTCTATCTCCGCTGGAATACTCGCGCCGCATGGATGTCTGCTCTCACTACAGGCTTATTGCTATCTGTTTTGATGGGGCCATATCTGAGCCTGCTGTTCATCGTGCCCTATGGCTTGCTCGGCGTGCAGCTTGGGGCTATGTGGAAACGGCGATCGCGCTGGTTTGCCTCCATTAGTGTAGGCACCCTCATTTCCACCTTTGGCTTCTTCTTCCGCATCTGGCTCCTGTCCATCTTCCTAGACGAAGACCTCTGGGTTTATCTCACCAGCCGCATTGCTGATTTAGTGGAATGGTTCTTAACCCGTCTCGTCGATTGGGGATGGCTGGGAGTAGGCATGTTAGGGCAGGTCGATCTGAGCATAGTTCAGATTGTCACCGTAGGCGTGGTGCTGCTGAGCGATTTCATCTATCTATTTACGATTCATCTGGCGGGCTGGCTACTGCTGGAACGAGTTGGCAACCCCATCCCCGAACCGCCCCATTGGGTACAGGTATTGCTGGAAGAAGAATAGGATGCCCCCCATTCCCCCCACATATCCCCATACACCGTAGAGACGTGCCATCGGCACGTCTCCTCTCCCAAACCAATATCCCCACAACGGTTCAAATCAATAACAGGTGAATGAAAGGACTGATTCAGATATATTCCCAACCCGAGATCAGCCAACGCTGGATACAGCAGTTTCGCGGACGAGAAGGACTGTTCGCCTGCATTTTAGGATTTACAGATACCGGACTCATCCCCGGCATCTCTGCCGCCGGAGCCACACCCGCCGATCGCCAATACACCGCGATCGCCGATGCCGAATTCCTTTATCACGGGCCACAGCAAACGCCCAGCTATCCGCTGCCGCCGCTGAGTGCTGGAGCATCACCAACACTGATTTCCCGCGCTGTGATTGAAGCGCATCATCTGCCGCTGTATCTGTTTAACGCCGGATTGCTGCATTCCCCAACCGTGCCCACCATCGATCTGGGCGGAATGCCAGCCCGTTGCCTCAGTCAGGGCGATGCACTGGATTTACAGGTTGTACATCACTTATTTCAGCAGGGATTAGTTTGGGGTGAAAAGCTAGCTGTCGCGAATCTAGATGGTTATGTGATGCTGGGAGAATGTGTCGTGGGCGGCACAACGACCGCTTTATCGGTTCTCACAGGATTGGGCTGGAATGCGGCAGGGAAGGTGAATAGCAGCCATCCAACCTGCAATCACAGTCAAAAATGGGCGATCGCTCAGCAAGGCTTGGAACGAGCCGGATTGCTTCAGTCCACTACGACGAACCCAATCGATCCATTTAAAGTCATCGCGGCAGTCGGTGATCCGATGCAGATTGTCGTGGCAGGAATGGCGATCGCCGCCAGTCGTCAAGTCGGGGTGATGTTAGCGGGTGGCACTCAGATGATTGCCGTTTATGCCCTCGCTCAGTCGATCGCCCAACTTCACAATCTCCAATGGCAACCTGACCAGATCGTTGTCGGCACTACGCGCTGGGTGGCCGAAGATCCGACCGGAGATACGGTGGGTCTAGCTCATCTGCTGAATCTTCCGCTATTGGCGACCCAGCTTAATTTCGCAGACTCACGCTTTCCGCAACTGCGCGCCTACGAGCAGGGGTATGTCAAGGAGGGAGTGGGCGCAGGCGGATGTGCGATCGCCGCTCATCTCAAGGGGTGGGGACAAGCTGAGTTATTGACTGCAATTGAAGCGATCGCTATCCAACTAGGGCTGATAGCTGACCGTTAACAACACCAACGGCTTAAATATCAAACGCAACGCCATTCGCCCGAAAGATAATGTCATTAACGCTATAAACAGGTTGACTCAGCAAGGTTTCTCGAATGGCTTCAAACAGCGCATATTGATTGGCACTGCTGAGACTTTCAAAAGATCTAGCCCCACGCGGGTTGTTGATATTGAAGTTCACATCCGCCTCATGGGTGGCATTGTTGACGGTCACTTCATAGCCGCGAATACCCACATCCTGCCCTTGATACGCGTGCATAATTTGAGCAACCGCTCCAGCCGCAGGTTCATCGGTCGTCACCAGTACGGACTGCGGTACAAGCTGCTGAGTTTGCGGATCGGGGAGATATACCGTCGCAGGTTCATAGTCTCTAGACACCGACGTGTCTACTTCCTGACTCGAAACCGCAATGGGAATGCCTTGAGTCGATTGAGCCGACGGGGCTGGATTGGCACTCGCCCCCGGAGTTACCCCAAGACTTAAAGCCATCGAAGCGGCGATCGCCACCATAAACGTAGTCACTGTAGTACCTTGATGACCAAGCAAAACAGTACTAATGCCAGTTGAAAACGAATGTTGAATTGGGGCTGTTACAACTGAGATCGAGCTGGAGTTGTAGCGTTTCATATCACCCTTCCCTCGACTAATCTGGAACTAAAAAACAATTCCTTTTAATATCATTATAACGACACGCCTACTTCACAACGATTCGTTATCAATTCTTCTAAACCTAGCGATTTCACTAATTGCCAGACATTGAATTCGCAAATTTAATCTAAAAATAATCATTGCAAATCAGGATTTATCTCATATCAGATTTGAAAACGATAGCTATTAGAAAATCTTTAGTTTTCAGATTTACGAATTCTTGCGAACGTCGCAACCTAATTGCTCATAAGAGGGGCGTAAGTAAAACCGGGAGAGTGCCCCGGAGGGGCACTCTCCCGGTTTTTATCACACGGTTTAATTAGGGCTACCGACTCAGATACGACTGAATGAGTTGAATCGCCGCTTCGGGGGTTTCGGCAATCCAGGCGCGATCGCCAGCCAATTCCAGGAAAAATGCCCGACTCGCAGGCGTTGCGTTTAGCAAAATTAAGGGTTTCCCCATCTTGATAGCAAATGCGGCTTCTGATGCCGTACCTGCGCCCATGCCACACACCACAACCGCATCGCAGGACAGCACATTGACCGCGTTGCGTGCATTACCTAACCCGGTAGCGATCGCAATATCTACCGTATCCGACAGTCCCGCATCATCGTCGCCTGGCAAAATGCCGACCGTGAGGCCATTGGCTGCCTTTGCCCCGCGATTGGCGGCATCCATCACGCCAACATTTCTACCGCCCGTCAGCAAGACCCACTGCTGCTGGGCAATCAGCTTGCCAAGCACGTAAGCCACCTGACAGTCTGCTTCAGCAGCCCCTGCACCCGGCCCCATCACGCCAATCACTCGTTTTCTCATATAGCGATCTCAACTGAAATTTGAACGGGGGCAGGGGTGGAGCCTTTGGCTGGGAGCGCAGCCCCCACTCCCTCTCTTCACAATCTATTTGTGAACGCTATAGTCATCCTGGGCTAGCGAATTCAGCTTTTTATTAAACTTACGGTAAACGAAGTTATATCTTTTGACGGGTACACCATTTGGGCCTTGCAGTTTCTAGCTCAGGTTGACTAGCTTTGATAACAGATTATTGTTGGGTATACCCACGCCGTTAACCCTATGACCTCTTCTATCGTTGAACAGCCTATGGGTGAGTTATTTTTTCCCTACGTATCTGTAATCGTTCCGATTTACAACGGTGAGGAAGATGTACCGGGGTTGCTGGACGGCCTCAAGGCTCAGACATATCCGTCTGATCGGGTGGAGTATCTGCTGGTAGATAACGGGAGTGGCGATCGTACCGTCTCCCTCCTACAAGCCGCTGCACAGGAAAGCACCACATGGGGCATGACCATCCGGTGTTTGCAGGAGACGCAGATCCAAAGTTCTTATGCCGCGCGTAATACGGGCATTAGATCAGCCAAGGGCGACATCCTGGCCTTTACCGATGCTGACTGTCGGCCCCAGCCCAACTGGCTTTCTGAACTGATTCAGCCGTTTGCCGACGAATCGGTGGGTCTAGTGGCCGGAGAAGTCATGGCGCTATCGGGTTCCAGCGTTTTAGAACAATTCGCCGATCGCCGCGAAACGCTGTCGCAAAAGCACACGCTCGCCCATCCCTTTTGCCCATATGGTCAGACGGCCAACTTAGCCATTCGTCGGCAGGCTCTGGTCGAAGCAGGGCTGTTTCGTCCCTACTTAACGACGGGCGGTGATGCCGATATCTGCTGGCGCATTCAAAAGCAGGGAACCTGGAAAATTTATTTTGCCGAACAGGCAACAGTTCAACACCGACATCGGTCAACATTGTCGGAGCTACGTAAACAGTGGCAGCGGTATGGAAAATCAAATCGCTACCTTCACGAACTATATGGCGTAAGTCTGATGCGGGAACTCACGCTTAAGGATTATGTTCATCGTTGGAGCCGTTGGCTGCTAAAAGACGTGCCAACGACCGTGCGAAAGATTGTCTCTCATCATGCAGACGTCTCTACACTGGTAGACACTCCGCTTGACTTGCTGTGCAGCCAATGGCGATCGCAAGGGCAGCGAGCGGCACAACTCCCCGATCAGGCTCGACAAATTGAATGGCTCACCCCCTCGCCTGATTTACCCGCTAAAGCAATGGATGGGTAGCCCTGCCACATTGCCATCGCTTTACTTGATGTCCATTGACCGTGATCACCCCCACATAAAGATAGGGAAAAATTATAGATAGCAACTGCCGAGATAGGTAAGACAAGGGGATTGGGGGGGCTTTGTCTCCAGCCAAGCGTTCCACCCCTGCACCCCGTCCTAACCAACCCTTCAGTCGCTATACATCGTAAGAAAGGCTGATATAAGTCGATTTCCCGACTTGAGTAAATTCCTGTCTGCTGTATCGTCCTACCGCTCAGAAGTGCCAGTGAACGTACCTCACCCCCCTCAGTATGACCGTGTTAGCCCCCCCTCTCGACCCGCGTTTTGGAACAGACCAACGGCGCAACTTGCTCTACCACCGTCCTTATTTCACCCAACCCGCCACTCCATCCGTCACTTAACCCGATGGTTAAACACGCTACTACGCTCGGGAATCGTGAGTGTAGCAGTGGCCTTAGGCTGTAGCACAGCACCGGGACTGGCGGCTGAGCGAGTCACGGTGAAGTTTGGGCCACTCCAGCAAACGGTGTCCATTCAGGATTTGGAACAGTTTGCCCAAACGGGTGAAATTACGCCATCCCTAAAGCTGTATGCGCCTCTGCTCACCAATGACGTGCGGCAGGCGCTCGGCAGTCGGTTGGAACTCGATCCACAAGTGGGCGATAAACTGATCGAAGATTCGCTCAACTCCACAGCAGGGCGGCGGTTGTTAGACACGCTTCAGGTCGCGATTCCCGATAGCGATGCAGACCAACTCCGCACGGCGCTCATTCAGTCCGCCCAACAAACCGATGGCATCAGCCTTCTGGGCTTTTTTCGGGCATTTCCGGCAGACACCCTCACCATTGATGGCACCTCAGCCGTCGCGCTAGCATCACAACTGAATTTACCGTATTGGCAAAGTCAGGCGCTCAGCTCTATCCTGCAACGGGAACTGACGGTAGCCACTAAAGAACCATTTCGCAATCCACTTGATCCCAGCGAACCGGGAAATCAATGGGTGCGCCAGCAAACTATCACCTTTCACGACTATCAGCGCGATCGCACGATTCCCGTTGATCTGTACTGGAGCCGCCGCACCCATGGCCCCCTCGTCGTCATCTCGCATGGATTTGGAGCCGATCGCCGTTTTCTGGGCTATCTGGCGTTTCACCTGGCCTCTCATGGGTTAACCGTCGCGGCGTTAGAGCATCCTGGCAGTAATGTCACCTGGTTAACGGAAATTGCGGCGGGGGTCGCGCCCAACGGCAACTATGGCGACATTTTGCCTGCTACGGAATTTGTCGATCGCCCCAAAGATGTTTCGTTTTTGCTGGACGAGCTGGAGCGGCTCAATCGCTATTCCCCGATTTTGCAGGGCAAGCTGAATACCAATCGCGTGACGGTGATCGGACACTCACTGGGAGGCTATACGGCCCTCGCACTGGCCGGAGCCGAACTGGATTTAGATCAACTGCGGCAGTTTTGCCACAGCATTGGAGCAGGCGGACTCTCGCCTTCCGATTGGGTGCAGTGTACCGCCGCGGATGTCCCGGAACACGGTAAGGTCAACCTGCGCGATCGCCGTGTGGTGCAGATCATGGCGCTGAATCCCGTGATTGGGCATCTCTTTAGTGATGACAGTTTGTCCCGCATTAACGTTCCGACGCTGGTTTTGTCCGGAACAGATGACGCGATCGCCCCAGCGGTCAGCCAGCAATTTCTGCCCTTTACTCAACTGCGCGCTCCTAAATATTTGGTAACAGCGATCGGTGGTACGCATCTGAGCGTCGGTGATCCCGCTAATCTCAACTACGCCTTGACTGAAAGCTTGTTTGTGCGAGAACGACCCGGCGAGCAAACAGAGCCATTACGCCATTTGTTAAAGGGAATCAGTTTAGCGTTTATCGAGCAACTGACGCCCAAAGCTGAGCGCTATAAGCCATTTCTAACGGCGGCCTATGCGCAATCGCTCTCAACCCCCACGCTACAGCTACGCTTCAATCAGGAGCTTCCACCGAATCTGTCGAACTGGCTGAAAATGGCTGCATTGCCCTTGGAACAGTTTGTCGCCAGTTCATTACAGAAACACCCCAATCGGTCTAAGCAAAATGTGTATACCGCTTACATCAATGAAATGGTGGGCCGACTACCGCTCGTCATGTTTATTTTGCCAGGAAGCCTCCCTCTAATGGGCAAGCAACTGGTGGAACTCAGTCGGCGTAAGCGACGCAAAGACGCTGAACCTGATGATGCGTAGGCTTTACCCCGTTTTCAAGCTTTGATCTCGTTTTCAGGCTTTGCCTGAAAATGCCTAGAGGGAGGCTCGTCTCCATCCTAGTTACCAAGCTCCAGCTTGGCAACGGCTTACGGAATCTCTATACAGCAACCGTTGAAATGGTTAGGACAAGGGGGTATGGGGGCTTCGCCCCCAGCCAGGGATTCCACCCCTGCTCCCGTCCTAACCCGGATGAATACAGCTTCCAGATTTCAGCCACGCGCTGTGCGGGTGAAACTGCACAAAAATGTGCCCTGCGCGACGCACAGGGCACATTTTTGCGTATTTGTTGAGTTCACGTAGTGTTAGATTCGCCTCATACGAAATGTTAAGGATTTTTCTTTTTGCGTTCCACAGCGGGTTTACTGTGTAGACATTTCTATACCGATCGGTCACGCTGCAAACAGCCATTCACAGCACAGCTAGACTCGCTAGACTGAGAATAGTCTCCCGATCGCTTCACGCTAAACCATCTAGCCCACTACCAGAGTTTTAACCCATAGGGAGCACTATTTGTGAACGTTTTGGAATTTCTTCAGAACCAACCCGCCCATATTTTGTGGCTGTTGGCGGGCCTTGGCTTTTTGGGAATCGCCATGCTGATTGCAGACCCCACGGTGTTTGCGTTGGGTTTTGCTGCCATTATTACCGCGATCGCCGCTCTCACGGTTCACAACACGCCTGGGCTGCTGCTCATTTGGGGCATTCTTTCAGTTTCGATGGCAGTTGTGCTGCGAGGACTGGTGCCTCAAGAGTCGCGTGATTTGAAACCCGCCACAGAAGCCAGAGTCTCGCGCGTCATTCTGCCAGGAGGTGTGGGGGAAGTGACGTATGAAGGCTCGTACTGGACAGCCCGCTGCCAAATTTCAGATATGTCGATCGCCAACGGCCAGGTCGTACATGTCGTAGGCCGTCAGGGAAACACGCTGATCGTTCTGCCGTCCACCTTTCCAGACAACGGCGGTATGGTGGATCAAATCGGTTCACCCAACGGCTTAGAAGACTCAAACACTTGACTGTCCGTAAAACGGCAACGCCGATGACCAGTTGGGGCGATCGCCCTGCTGCCATTCGGCATAGGCTAGCTCTAGCAGGCTTCTGACGGAAGCGCCCAAATTCTCGTCTGTCGTGATCAGGCAGTAGGGCCGCTCCCAGGTGTCTAACCGCTGCTGCCACTGGTCGGGATGCATCGCCACATCAGGTAAAAGTGTCGTTAAAACAGGCGATCGATAGCTGGAACCATTGTGGGTCGCTTGTTCGCGAATCGAATAAATGCCCACGAATAATTCCCCGCGCTGAGCAGGCATCTGTACCGCAATATCCACCGAAGTGGCGTCTTTATCTTTATCCGCCTGACTCTCCTGCGACACCGTCAACCAGGCAAAAGCCGCCAATGTCGAGATGGCATATAGCGGAAGATTTAACTGCTGCGCCAACGTCCGCGCCGCTACCACGCCAATGCGCGTGCTCGTAAAACTGCCTGGGCCTTTTGCAACCGCCAGGAACGATAAATCAGCCCAGGTCTGCGGCTGCAAAAATTCCTGTAGATGCACATGCAGGTGAGTAGACATCGATCGCCCCAACTCCCAGGTTTGGCAGCGATCGTCGCCAGCAAAGTTGCTGAGGGCCAGTCCCAGTTGAGCCGTTGTTGTGTGAATTGCCAGAGCGTAGTTCATGAAGGGGGAGCGTGCTGCCATCGTTTGAGTGTGCCATCTCGGCTAGCGCTGAGGAGGAATGTGCCATCAGGGCCAAAGATTACTGATTCTACCGCTCCGGTGTGCCCTGTTAGCGTGGCTAACAGTGATCCCCGCTGCAAATCCCATAGTTTAATCGTGGCGTCATGGCTTCCGGTCGCGATCGCCCCTCCCTCCGGATGTACCGCCACTGAAGTAATCGGCAGTAGATGACCCGATAGCTTATGAATCAAGCCGCTAGCACTGACATGACGAACTTGAACTGTCATATCCCAACTGCCGCTAATCAGGATTTCCGCATCTGGACTGAAGGCGATCGCTCCTACCGCTCCGGCATGTTTAGACAGCGTCCGCAGCAGTTCTTGAGTCTCCACCTGCCAGATCTTGATCGCACCGTCCGCATCCCCACTGGCTAAAAGGTGGCCGTCTGCACTGAGCGCGATCGCTTCAATTCCCGCCCCATGTCCGGCGAACCGATGAATCAGTTTATCAGTCGCACCATTCCACACATTGACCGCTTTATCAGAACTGCCGCTAATCACCCACTGTCCATCTGGCGCTACCGCGATCGCCGTTACACCTGCCTGATGCCCCACCCAGGTTTGCAGACGCTTATAGGTTCTGGTATGCCAGATGATCACACGATGCGCGCGATCGCCACTCACGAGCCACTGCCCATCCGGTGAAAATGCCAAAGCAGCGATCGCCTGCCCATCTGCCGGAAGAATCGCGATCAATTTCCCCTGCTCAACGTCCCAAAGCTGAATATTACCGTCGTTATCCCCACTGGCCAAACGATTTCCATCCACACTCAAGGCGATCGCATTCACCTCTGCATCTACCTGCCAGGTATCCACACAATCCCACGTCTTGAACTGATCCACCGATGCCCCAGTTGAAGCTAACAGCGACTTCTTTGGCTCAAACCAGGGAATGTTGTTGATTCCCAAATCGGCTAAAACCGCAGCAGCAGAGGAGTAGCGATCGCGCAAAGAGCTTTGCAGCAGTTTATCTAAAATCTGAGTGAGGCGATCGCTCACCGGAGCCGCGACGCTTCGCCAGAGCCAGGTTCCACTCGGCGCATGAAATAAATCAAAGGGAGAAACCCCTGTTAGCAGGTGAATGCAGGTGACGCCCAAACTGTACAAATCGCTGGCAAACAGCGCTTTACCGACCAACTGTTCCGGAGCCGCATACTCTGCGCTGCCAATGACTGTGCCTGTTTTCAGCAGCCCGGATGGCGTGATTACCTTCGCCGCACCGTAATCCACCAACATCAGTTTGGCATCCTCTGTCCGGCGAATCAGGTTAGCGGGTTTGATATCACGGTGGACAATTTGATGCGTATGCAAAAAATGCAGAATCGGCAATACCTCTAAAAGAACCTGCTGCACTTGAGATTCGTCAAAACAGCCTTCCTCCTGAAGCTGTTGCAGCAGCGTGCGTCCTGCGATCCATTCCTGCACCAAAAACTGCTGGCGATCGCGCTCAAAGTAGGCATACAGGTCAGGCAACTGAGGATGCTGGCTCAGTTGTTCTAATTGGGCGACCTCCTGCCGAAACGACTCCATCGATCGCTCCACTCGCTCCACCTCGTCCCCGTCATACGCAAATCCTTTTACAATGCAGCGTGGATCAAACAGCTTTTGCGTATCCACCGCCATAAACGTCCGGCTCGACTGCCCACTCCCTAACGCACTAAATGCCTGATAGCGATCGCCCAACCGTAACCGCTGCCCACAATGCTGACAAAACCGCATTCCGTCAGGATTGTGAGGATTCGGGCAATGGAGGTTGAAGCAGAACATGTGGTGTGGGGGAAGATAGCTATCTTCCCAATCTTCCCCCACACCACATCTCCCTACACCCTATCCCCAATTAAGATCTAGGATTATCAAGCAGCACCCCAACACCTAACACCCAACACCCCTTATGCCCATTTACCTCTACTGGGGAGAAGATGATTTTGCCATTAGTCGGGCTGTGGTGGCCTTGCGCGATCGCATCCTTGATCCCGATTGGGCCAGTTTCAATTTCGATAAAATTTCTCCTGAGCAACCAGAGGGTGTGACTCAAGCGTTGAATCAGGTGATGACGCCCCCGTTTGGGATGGGGAGTCGCTTGGTGTGGCTAGTTGATACAACCATTTGTCAGCGATGCTCTGACGATCTGCTGACGGAACTAGAGCGAACGCTGCCCGTCATTCCAGATACCACCGTTCTTCTACTCACAACGCCCAGCAAACCAGACGGTCGCATCAAATCCACAAAACTGCTACAAAAGCACGCCGAAATCCAGGAATTTTCCTTGATACCACCCTGGAAAACGGATCAATTAGTGCAGCAGGTCAGGCAAACCGCACAAACAGTCGGAGTGAAGCTTACCAATACAGCCGTACAAATGCTGACAGAAGCCGTAGGAAATGATACTCGGCAGCTTTTCAGTGAGCTAGAAAAGTTACGGCTGTACGCAGACAGTGTCAAACAGCCTTTGGGAGAGGAAGCGATCGCCACCCTCGTGACCACCTCTACCCAAAGTAGCCTGCAACTGGCAGCAGCAATTCGGCAGGGTGAAACCGGGAAAGCCCTAACGCTTATCTTTGACCTATTTAGACGCAACGAGCCAGCCCTCAAAATTATTAAGACCTTAACGGGCCAATTCCGCACCTGGCTTTGGGTCAAGCTCATGATCGAGTCAGGCGAGCGCGATGAACGCGAAATCGCCCGCGCCGCTGAGGTCAGCAATCCTAAACGAATTTATTTCCTTCAACAAGAGGTAAAATCGATTTCACTGGCCCAACTTCAGCAGGCATTTGTCATCTTGATGGAGATTGAAGTCGGCCTTAAGCAAGGTGCAGAGGAGCTAGGCTTATTCCAAACTAAGATCGTAGAGCTGTGTCAACTTTTACAAAAGTCATAACAAAACACTGGAACTTCCCTACCTCAAAACAATTCAAAACCTTAGAAGTGCATTTAACCATTTCAGAAATATTCAGAAATATACTGCTTAGCAAGCATCTTTCATCAATTTTTCATTCATCATCGGTTGATCACATCCTGGTATGGTTAAATCTTTTAAATTGGCACCGATTGGTTTAAAGCGAACCCTCTCGAAAACACTTCTGGTGGGTGTAGCTTCCGGTTCTGCCCTCTTGTCTGGTTTCGTTCCAGCTATCCAAATTCATCCATCTAATGGCTCTCAATTTTTGGTCTTTAGCAATGCGGCGTATGCTCAGGCTATTACACAAACCGAGCTAGTAAGTTATGTCCGATCGCTTCTAGAAATTGAGCCAATTCGTCAGGCGGCTTATGAAGAAATTAAGCGTAGATTAGGGTCTGGGCAAGTTCCCCCGATCGCCTGTCACCGCCCTGAAAGTTTAGCGGTATTAGATGTCAGCATTCGACAAATTGCGACTAATTATTGCAATCGTGCTATTCAAATCGTTGAACGAAATGGCCTCACCATTACTCGCTTCAACACCATTATGTTAGCCATACAACGCGATCGAAATCTGGATAGACAGGTTCAAGACATCATAGCTAACCTCCTCCAGCAAGGACTACCCTAAACAGCCATGAATTTGATAGCTAAAGGGTGTCCGCGCGACGCGCAGGACACCCATTTGCGCCATTTCAGCCGATCGACAGTCGGTTGAAATGGCGCTATCAAATTCACGTTGCCCAAAGTCGTCGAATTCACATGAGGAACGGTAGGATGGGCAGAGGGCGATCGCTCATCACTCATCTCCCACCTTTCACACAACCGCTATGGCACGTTTTAATCCTTATACGTTGCAAATGCAGCTCAGCCGCATGTTTGAGCAGGGGCAGTCTTTTTTCGCGACAACCAAAGTTCACGATTGGCTGCGCGAACGCAAAGAAGATCCCAATGCCTATGAGGTGATCTTTCACGAACGGCCTGCTCCGCCAGGATCAGGGTTGGTCTTGGTGGTCGAGGTGGAGTTACGGCGTCGCGATGGTCAACCCGTGGACTCCTGGCTGCAAGAAGAAGTGAACCGTCACGCTTAGGAACGTGGATTGATTAAAATCGAATTTTGGGGGCGGGACGCACGGCAGTGCCGTGCGTCCCGCC
>DATNPS010000545.1:0-6455 GCA_036703095.1 Crinalium sp.
TTCCATTCAGAATCTTGACCCGCTCCCATACTTAATACCCGATCGGTTGCCTACTGGTATTCAAACCGTAACCTTAGCATCTTACGGGATCAGACACCGGGTAGCTGCCAATTCTCAGTTTGGCCGATTGCGGATTTTGCGCACCTGTTGAGCGCGCAAAATCCGCATACACGGTTAGTGCAAGCTCATCTGCACCAGGGTTTCACTACCGCTGAAAACTGCTGCATCGGGCACCGCTCAGAGACCCAATATGCGGTGTTTGATCTCGTTCTTTATTTATGTCATGAAATCATGATATTTGTGATCCCAGTGCGATCCCTTGCCCTAGAATAAAGTCATGAAATCATGACATATCGATCCCCGTTACGCCCGGAAAATCAAGAAAGCCCATGAAATCGAGCTGATAAACACCTTGACCTATGAACGATTTTTCTGCACTATAAAGCTAGTCAAGCGATCCCCGGTGATCCCAAATAAATCCGGAACCGTTCCTTTTATAGCTAGTGAAATCCTATCGATCCCGATAGTTCATTCCTAAACAGACCACTCAGGTCATATTACTTAGTTTCATTCCTCACATTGACTACGGATAAATCGCTAACCCGTATCGCACGACCAGCTCATTTGTCCGTTCAGACTAGTTACCGGAGATTAGACTCATGACCAAAGAACGTCCGCCTTTAGAGGAGTTGACTCTAAGGCAACTTCGGAAAATCGCAAGCGAATATGGCGTCTCTCGCTATAGCCGTATGCGTAAAGACCAACTGTTGGCTTCAATCCAGGAAGCTCAGCAATCCTCTAAATTCCCGCCCACATCCCCTCGAACTTTAGAAGCACAAGCAGAAGTGGAAGCAGCAAAATTTGACGTAGGACAAACCGATCGCACTGGAGGCTCCCTAGCCGCCGTTGATGAAGGTCTATCTGATCTGCCAGAAGGATACGGTGAGAGCCGCATCGTTCTGCTCCCCCGTGATCCTCAATGGGCTTACACGTACTGGGATATTCCTAACGGCCACAAAGAAGCACTGCGTCAACAGGGTGGCGTTCGGCTGGCGCTGCGGTTCTATGACGTAACCGACATTGATATTAACTATCAGCGGCCCCACAGCTTGCAGCAATATGAGTGCGATGAGCTAGCGCGGGAGTGGTACTTGCCCGTTCCAGTGAGCGATCGCGACTATGCTGTAGAGATTGGCTATATTGCGGTGGATGGCCGCTGGTTGGTGTTAGCACAGTCAACCCCTGTGCGCGTTCCTCCTGTCTATCCATCCGATTGGATTGATGACCAGTTCATCACGGTCTCTTGGGAAGAAGAGCTGCGCGGCAAGCAGTTCCTCGAATTGGTGCCTCCCAGCAAGCGTACTGCTGCTACGCCAGGTGGAGCCTCCGCAACGGGCAACGCGATTTACGACGAAATCTTCGGCATGGCTCAAGCTACCGAAGCTCAACGGGTTGCAGGTTCGCTATATGGCTCTATGCAAATGGTGCCTGAGCAAGCGGTTAGCTCCTACGTCTTCCCCTCTGGCGTCGGTATGTGGGCACTGCCAACCATGTCCATGTCGGGTATCGGTATGTCGGGAGTTGGCTTCTCGGCTTCTGCTCCGCCGATCCGTCCTCGTCAGTTCTGGTTGATTGCAGACGCTGAGCTGATTGTGTACGGTGCAACTGAGCCAGACGCAACCGTTACGATTGGTGGACGTCCCATCAAGCTCAATCCAGACGGCACCTTCCGCTTCCAGATGTCCTTCCAGGATGGCCTGATTGACTATCCCATCATGGCAGTTGCCGCAGATGGTGAGCAGACCCGCTCGATTCACATGAAGTTTACGCGCGAAACGCCTGAGCGTAACACCAACACCAAGGAAGAAGCGATTCCAGAATGGTTGGTTTAGTGGATGCTCTAAGTCCATCGCTTTAACAGATTTGTCTCCGCTAAACAAATCGTAGGTTCAAATCACAGATCCCCCACCGCAAGTGGGGGATTTTATTGTTTAAGCGGTTTTGCGTGCCCGTCGGGTGCGCAAAAAACGCAATTCGTTTCGAAATGAGAATTGCTGTTGTTTAAAGCGTGAATTTGACGAAGCGCAGAATCGTGTGACGCACAGTTGAAATGGTACTTCGAATGACACCTCAAACGCTCATCTAAAGCAGTATCACACTGTATTACAGCAAAATGAAAAAACGTGATCCCCAAATTCTTACTCCTGATCCCCGATCTCCTCGTCTTACAGTAGGATGAGAGAAATACAATCACTGAAACAGAGGCGATCGCAGCGCTATGGTTTCCATCGTCTATTCGGACGAGTTTCTACTGCATGACACAGGGTATTACCATCCCGAAAACTCTGGTCGTTTGCAGGCCATCACAGCCGCACTAAAAGCCGTTCCCTGGGCCGACCAACTGAAATGGCGATCGCCCACCCCCGTTCATGAGCAGGGAGCAAGACTGACCGATGCCCTGTATGCCATACACCCACAGCGATATGTCGATGCCGTTCGCACCTTAGCCAATCGAGGCGGCGGCCATCTCGATCCCGATACGCCTGTTTCACCTCGCAGCTACGAAGTTGCGCTGCTTGCCGTTAGCGCCTGGTTGGATGGCGTAGATTGGGTGTTGCAATCGAGTGACCCGACCTTTATTCTGGCTCGTCCGCCTGGACATCATGCCCTCCCCGATTTTGGGATGGGATTCTGCATTTTTGCCAATGCGGCGATCGCGGCTCACTATGCCCTTCAGCAGCCCGGTACAAATCGCGTCGCTATTGTAGACTGGGATGTGCATCACGGGAATGGCACTCAAGCGATCGTCGGAAGCCATCCTCAAATCGCATTTTGTTCGCTCCACGAGTCACCTCAATATCCCGGTACCGGAGCCGCGCACGAACGGGGAGCGCATCAGAACGTGATCAACTTTCCCATGTCGGCAGGCAGCACCCTGAGCGACTACCAACCATTATTTGAACAAAAGATCGTTCCCTTTTTGACTCAATTCGCTCCAGATTTGCTGATTGTCAGCGCAGGATATGACGCCAACAAGGCCGATCCATTAGCGGGAATCTGTCTAAACCCCCAAGATTACGGCATCTTCACCCAATATTGTTTACAGATCAGTCCCCGAATTTTGTTTGGGTTAGAAGGAGGATACGATTTCAAAGCATTGGCTCAATCGGTAGTCGCTACCTTAGAACCTTGTTTGAGTCTTTGTGCGAACGCTGCATCGTAAAACAACATGAATTCGACGAATGCGTAAAGGACGTTCTGCGCAACGCGCAGGACACCCTTCGCACCAAAAGCGCCGCCCGTCGGGCGGCGCTTTTAGTGCTATCGAATTTACGTTTAGATTCAGGTCGCCGCTAAATACCCCGCGATCGCCGCTGTTACTCCCGACGTGAGCGTAATACTAAACAACCACCAGGCCGCGATCGCTGCTGCTTTTTGAGTAGCGGCAGCTTTGCGTTGAGCATCTTGCTTTAGCGCCTCCATTTGAGTTTGAGTCTTTTCCTGTAAGGTTTCGATCTGGTCGAGCAAGCGATCGCGAGTGCCCTCAACCTGCTCCATCAAACGGTTGGCTAGCCGCTGCGAAATATCATCACGCCCCTGTAGCAAGTTAGCGAGTGTATCGCGATTGAACTGAGAAAGGCGATCGCGCACATCGTCCAGCGAAAATCCGTTAATCGTGGGTAAGGCGATACGATCCAACGCCGATTCTAATGAATGGCCCAAAACATCTAATCCTGTTTGAGGGATGTCCAGCAGTTTATGCAGATGTTGTTCAATCGCATCTGTATTAATGTCGGGCAGATTTAGCGTCTCAAAATAAGATTGAAGTTTAGTCCGAATTGCATCAAGCCCCTCACTACTCTGATGTTGAGACTGCTGTTCTTCTATCCACTGATTGCAAATCAATTCTATAGATTGCAGGATAGTGGCTACCTCTGCTTCATCAAACTGTTCGTCGCGCTGATTTAAGATTTCTCTGAGCTGCGAAGGTTGGAGTTGGGGAACGCGATCGCCAAGATGTTCAAAATCAGTCAACGTGTCATTCCATATATCTGACTGGAAGTCATTGAGCAATCGCTTGAAGTGACGTTGCAGCGCGTCAGAATTTAAGTCGGAGCGATCGCTATAGCACAAATAGTCATTCAGATGAGTCGCAAAATCCTGAGGGGCAGGTTGAGAGCGAGTTGCCCAGCGTCGAGGAACATGCATCAGGTGACGCAGTACTTCTTGAACGCGATTGAGAATCTGTCTAATTTGCTTCTCGTCCAATCCCTGCTGTTGCAAGTGTTCGTGCAACTGTTCAAGCAGCAAATCACGCACGGTTCCTGTAGTCAGCAACCCCAATGCGATCGCCTCTGTTTTCGGCGCTTTCATCCAGTGCAGCAGTATATCTTTCAGATCCGCAGGATTCAAATCCGCCCAGTCAATTTTTTTCAGATAATCCGTCAATAACGTCAGCGTATCGTGATAGCGATCATTGGCCCAGTCCATAGACGGTTCCGCTGAAGACAGAAGTTCATGCCAGGTTTCTTCAACTTGTTCAGCAATTTGGTGAACAGCATCCAGGCTTAACGACTGTCGTCGCTTCAGTAGGGATAATAGCTGCTCTCGGTTCGGTGTAAACGAAGATGCACAGGAGGGCAGCACATCAATCAACGAATCCTTAAAGAGGTTCTGAAGTTTTCGCTTCACATCCTTGGGCGTGAGGCGATCGCTAACGGTATGCAGCAGATACGCATCTAGTTTCTTCCATTGCTCTTGTATCTCTACTTGAATGCGTTCAGGCAACGAGCGCAGTTCTTCAATCAGGCGATCGCGCAACTCTTCCAATTCATCCAGCGTTCGATTGATTCGCTTTTTTCCCAGATGACTTCGATCCTTTAAGAGTTGTTGTAACGTGACTCGATCAAACTGACCCAACGTTTGAATAAGCGATTCTATATCAGCTTGAGCGCTTTCTAATAACGCGCGAATCGTGCGCCGAATAGTTTTGGGTTTCAAACTGACGGATTGCACCGATTGAAAGAAATGTTCCACTTGAGAATAGAGCGATGCGGGTTGATCATCGGGTTCTTCTGGCTGTACTTTTTGTAAAACCTCGCATCGCACCGCTTCCAACCGATCGACAATCTGATGAATCTTTTTCTCAGATAGATCGTCTCGCTGCATCAAAATATCAACAAAATCTCGACGACTGAGCTGATCGAGTTGTTGCCTGACCTGGTTTGGATCAGCATCAGTGTCATAGATCACATTCTCAAATTCAAGCTGAACCGTTTTACGTTCCAGATTCCAGGGATAAGCATTCAGAAGATAGTCCTCTACATCAGTTTTGATGATGTTTAGCGGTGAGGATGTTGACTGAGAGGAATCTGAATCAGAACCTAAAACCTGTTGTTTAAACGCTTTCAGTTGATGCCAGATCGTTTCAACATCCAGATCAGAAAGATCAACTCTTTTCGATAACGTTCTCAACGCAGCTTTAAAATCAACCGTTTGAATAGCTGCAAAAACACCATTTTTCTCTGCCGTGGGTAACGTTTCCGGCGTCAAAAGGTTTTCTAGTTTGGTGATCAAATGGTCAAACTGAAGTTCTTCCGGATCGGCATTTTGCAAATATCGCAATAGCTCAGCATTCAAATCTGCTTTAGGACGCTGAGCAATAACCTTCTGCCACACATCTTCTAACTGATCCACAACATGCTCAATATTACGCTGAGAAAGATTGGTGCGATCGCCCAGTAGCTCTACAAACGTTTGCCGATCGACAGTAGGCGTTCCGGCAATCCGCAGCGACGGATCAACTAACAATGCCTCTAAATCCCGCCGAATAACGTCTAGATCAGGTTCTGGTGGTTGGACATCCTTTAAATACGTTTCTACTAATCCTCGCAAGTCGGCAGCATCAAGCGTAGCTTTGACTTCTTGACGAACCGTTTGGGCGATCGCGGCTTCTGTAAACTCTGGTTCAGATTCCTCTTCTTTGCTAGCTAGTGCAGCTTTGATGGTAGAAACCACGGCTCGAAATCCGCCCGTCAAGGAACTGAATAGAGAACCCGCCAGAGAACCAACCGCCGTAGAACTAATCCAGGTTAAGATCAGCAAATACGCCGACCAGATCACAATGCCTAAAATCCCACCGAGCAGTGGATCAGGCACCGGGCTGAGCCTTACAGACAAAAAGCTGGCGGCAAACAGCACCACATTAATAGTGATCAGGATTCCGAGTCCAGCCGCCAGCCCAACGGTGCGCATCGTGCCGCCCAGACTTCCAGACGACGGTTGCGAATTGGACTTGCCTCGAAACGCTAGAGCCGTCACTCCCAGGGCAATCCCCAAATTGGTCAGTAGCAGCTGAAATGCAAACGCCATCAGCAACCCAATAATGAGAGTTGTGAAAACCTGGGGAGCGGTTTGTAACATCATCTTATGCCCACTACGCCTAAATCTATAGA
>DATNPS010000445.1:0-35481 GCA_036703095.1 Crinalium sp.
GTATCCATTCCGAGCAATTACCAAACTCGTCTGCTTCTGGGAGAACTCATCCTGGTCAGCGTTCCACAAGGCGATGAGCCACCCCTACAGCTAGCAAGCCAGTCGTTTCAGGTGACCGCTGAACTGAATGAACTGCTGGAAGCGATCGCCAATGCCGCCCCAGACTCAGACGAGATTCACCCGTCTCTAGATTTTTCCAATTCCACCCCTGCCAGCCTGGATTTAACGTTTCTGGAATTTTTGCAATCGCCCAAGCCGATTCTCCAGTTCCAACCTTCCGATAAAGACGTGCTACCGCCTCAGTTGCAGACCTCCAAGCCGTCTTCCAACGCTAAAACCATCATTCATTTTTCCAACTCAGGCGCGACCTTCTCCATCTCACAAAATTCTGACCAGGGCACCATCATTGTTTCGCCTGAAGGCCCGGCCCCAGATACGTCTCCAGACATGCTCACCCCTTCATCCGATGCTCCTTCACCGTCTTTGGCCGATATTCTGGTGGATGACACCCTGGTGGATGACCGAGGGGAGAAAGCAGTCACGCCCGGATCGTGGGATCAAACCAGTACGGTGCGTTCCACTCCACCGCTGACGCCAAAGCCAACTCCCATTTCGCCCGTTTCACCTCAAGATGCCGCCTTCCATTCGTTAAATTTGAAAGGCCGATTTTGGTCTCGCTTGAATGCGCTGGCGACCGATCCGGATTCGTCTTCATGGCTGCGAGACAACCCGATTGAGCCGTCCCCCGTTGAAGAGGCCCCAATTGAGCCACTCCCCGTTGGAGATGCTCCTCTGGGTCTGGATACAGATTTAGCGGCGCAGGAAGTCGTCGTAGAAGACGAGCCGCCCCCCCCGCTTGTGTGGACAGCCAGCGCCTACCAACCACCTCAAAAAACGGTCGAACCGCCCAAACCCCTCGTTTTGCCGGAAGATGAGCCTGTCCCCATGCCAGAGCTAGATGTTCCGACAGGGGAATTAACGTCGGGCCAATCGCTATTTGTGACGGTCAAATTGCCCAATCTGAAGCCTCGCATCTACGTGAAGCTGTGGATTCGCGATCGCCAAACTCGCTCCCTCCTGGATGGCCCCCGCTGGCTGGTGGCCTTTGTATCCGATGGCCGAGGATATCTGGAGACGCGCACTCAGTTAACCGTCCCCTATGGCTGCCTGGAAGCGCAGTTTGAGGCGATCGCTGTAGAGATGGCTACCCAACGTGAAAGCAACAAAGTCACCATCGATCGCAGCGTCATGCCGCCTGATCTGCCGAGCTTTTCACTCGATGATTTGAGCGTTTGATAACTCTACCAATTCACCTGGGATTAGGACGGGGTGCAGGGGTGGAACCTCGGGCGGGGGCGAAGCCCACACACCCTCTTGATTTTCGATGTCCTGACGAACAATTCAATAGAGTTAGAACGGGGTGCAGAGGTGGAAACCCTGGTTGGGAGAGAAGCCCTCACACCCTCTTGGTTTTCGATGTCCTGACGAAACGTGAATTCGATAGCGCCATTTCAGCCGCTCGTTGGGCGGCTGAAATGGCGCAAATTGATGTCCCGCCCGACGCAAGGAACATCAATCTGCGCATTCGTCGAATTTACGATAAACCAGCATTCCTGCGAATTTGAAGAGCGCATAGCCCTGTATCTCATACACCGTGCGGGGTACGACTCTACGCATTCTCTAAATTCATGCAATAACGATTTGTTAAAAATCTTTAGGAATCAGCAATTTGTTCTCATTTCGCAGTAGATTCTGTTCTGACGGCATTTCGCACATAGGAAATCAATTATGGCAGCCTCATATTTGCCTTCAATTTTTGTTCCCATCGTCGGTTGGGTGTTCCCTGCTGTGACAATGGCTCTTCTGTTTATCTACATTGAGCGTGAAGACCCCACCGGGATCTAATTCAACCTTCTCATAGCGTTATCCTCCTGACCTTTCCAGGAGCTAATAGGTCTGTGTTACAGAAAACTTTTGGAGATACCCAAACATGACGATTGATGTAGTCAAACCTGCTGATGATCCTCAGATTGGCAATTTAGCTACCCCCATCAATTCCTCTGGTTTCACGAAAGCACTCATTAATAACCTTCCTGCTTATCGGGCTGGGCTGTCTGCTCAGCGTCGCGGTCTGGAAATTGGCATGGCACACGGCTACCTGCTGTATGGGCCTTTTGCGCTCACCAGCCAGTTCCGTAACACGAGCGTGTCTGACCTGGTTGGATTAATTGAGGCTATTATCCTGGTCGTTATTCTGACGGTCTGCCTGTCTCTCTATGGCAGCACTGGCGTGAAGAAGCCAATCGCAACGATTACCAACCCCAATCCTCCCGAAGCGCTCAGCACCTCAGAAGGCTGGAGCGAGTTTGCGGGAAGCTTCTTAGTTGGTGGAATCGGTGGCGCTGCGTTCGCCTATCTCATCTATGAAGTGTTTAAGTCTGGCGTTTTCCAAACCTTCGGAAACCTGCTGAACTAATTCAGTTTCCAGTTAAGCTTTCACATCAAGTTCAAGTTCTACGGGGGCCAAGGCCCCTTTTTTTGTTGGTTTTGCGTGAATTTGAAAGCCCTATTTTGCGTGCGCGTCACGCACGCAAAATAGGGCTTTTAGGAGAGTGCTCTCCCAAAAGTCCGATCGTCGAATTCACGTTGGTTAAGACATTGAACACCAAAGGAGGTGTGGAGGCTTTGCCTCCAGCCAAGGGTTCCATCCCTGCACTCCGTCCTCAAATAAACGGTCACGGCTATAGATCAATTGACCCTCCCAACCTTCTGTAACCAGAGAAGGGCAGGAGGGCCAATTTGTACTCTTAAAACATTGACCTTAAATGGAAGATCCTAGACCAGCATATGCGCCGTAGAAAAAGATTCCTACAACTGCAATCACACCCATACCTGCAATAGTTGCAACAACCCACAGGGGAATTCTGCCAGTTCCAGACATTGCTTTAATCTCCTAACGCATCAATAAGATAATTTGTTCTATCAAGACATACTTCCCAAAAAGTAGCTTGAACCAGCTTTGTATCATGATTCAATCATAGAAAAAGGTGCTTGAAAAGCACCAATTTCTAATCAGTAATGATTTGTATTCCAACTAGTTGAAGAAATAGCTGGAAAACAGAATTCCTAACACAAAGACCAACAGCAAACCAAGATAGAGTGACGTGCGGTTTAACTCAACAGGCTGCTTATTAGGATTTGAACTTCTTTCGATCGGCACGGGACGTCTCCTAGCGATGAATAAACTGCATAGCGGCGATCGCTCCCAGGAAGAAAATAGTGGGAACGGCCAGCGTGTGAACCGCCAACCATCTGACGGTAAAAATTGGATATGAAACGGGTTGAGGGGTGTTAGTTGTCATGTGAATGGCTACCTAAAACGCTACTTGCTAATAAAGTCTTCAATTTGCTGTTTGCTTTCAAAGCGATCGCTCACGATTGGCAATTCTTGACGCTCTTGACTGTAATACTCATTGGGTCTGGGAGTGCCAAATACATCATAGGCTAACCCAGTTGCAACAAATAGCCAGCCTGCAATGAATAGAGCAGGAATTGTGATGCTATGGATAACCCAGTAGCGAATGCTTGTAATAATGTCTGAAAATGGACGTTCTCCAGTGCTACCAGCCATCTAGTTTCCTCCCAAACAGAACAACAATCGTCTCAACATCTATCATACGAGAGTGAGGAATTCCTCACAAGCAAACCCAATTCATCAAATACAAAGTCCTGATGCGTTGGGATTTAATTCACTCAATTAATCAACATTTGCTAATAAATTGAGCAAGACTTTATGGGGTATATTACACCGCCTTTGGCGATCATTGGTCATTCATCATGGGTCATTCGTACTCAATGGATTTATTAGCGATTACCACTAAAGACAAATGACCCTTGACTAATGACAAATGTGACAAAAATCAACCGTTCGCATTTCTGCTGTCGGGCAAATTAATCGCTGTATTCTGTGCAGGCTGATATCTCAACAGCGTTCCTTCCTGACCTAGAATAAACCCTTTATCTGCCGATAAAAAGATCACCCGATAAAAGTTAGACGGAATGTTTTCAACGTCCTTATCTTTTTGCCAGGTTTGTCCTCCATCAAAGCTGCACAAAAGATTGCCGCTGCCGCCAGCTACCCAAACTTCGTTGGGCGTGCGATAGGCCAAATCAAGCAATCCCCAACTGGTTGAAAATTCAGGATTGATTGCATCTTGCCATACTTCATCCGCTTTTGGATCGCTAAACTGAAGGGTTCCCCCTCGTGCTAACAACCAGAGGTTATCGCTCAGATCAAAGCCCATGTTTTGCAGACGACGAGAGCTAGTGCGGTTGTGCTGCTCCCAGGCATCTTGGCCGGGTTCCCAGGTGGAGTAAAAGTTACCCCGTGAGGAAACAGCGACGTACTTACCATTGGGCGATCGCGCCATATTTCGCACCACTCCAACGGCTTCTTGCACCAACGCCTGCCACGTTCTGCCACCGTCCGAGGTTTTGTAAATCGCCCCGATATCCGTGCTCATTTCAGCAACTTTCGGTGCCAGCGCAATGATCGTGTTAGGGGAACCGGGCAGTTTTTCGCTGAGCGGCACTCTAGACCAGGATTTGCCACCATCGGTCGTGTGCAGCAGAATATTAGGTCTACCGGCGACCCATCCTTCTTTCCCTGAAAAGCTAACAGAGGTGAACGTGAATGGGCCTTCTTCTTCTCCTAAACTCAAAGCGCGCAGATCCCAGGTGTTTCCTCCATCAAACGTTTCCAGGAGGGTCGAGTTCTTGCCCACCAGCCAACCATGACGGTTATCAACGAAGGAGATATCTGACAACGTAACGTTCGTCGGCAAATTAACCAGTTGCCAGGGGTTATAGCTCAACGGCGGTAAAAAGCTACGTGCACAACCCGTGCACAGTAAAACCGCCACCAAAACTATAACAATTTGTTTCAGAGATTTCAGAATTGCGTGCATTGAAGGTTGATTCTATGAATTTATCTACTGCAATCCATACAGACTCAGGAAAAAGAGGAATCCCAGCGCTAGGGCACCAAAAATCAACAGATTCTTTTGCCCTGGCGTCAAGGTATTCACGCCTAAGCCGTAGCCCAAATTTTCTTTAAAGCCAGAGGGATTGCCCAAAGGCCCAATATTGCGGAACTGAGACTGCCGCGCTCCACAAATAGGACAGCGCCAATCAGACGGCAACTCAGTAAACGGAGTCCCTTCTGGAATCTGGCTTTTGCTGTCACCTTTTGCGGGTTCATAAATGTAGCCGCACGCGCCACACTCGTGTCGGTCTAGGCTTTGAGGGTCAATTACATCAGTACTCATCGCTCGACATTACTTTCAGTAGCAGTGGTAGGCAGCAACATTAAAATATCTGTAAACGATTATGACATAAGCTCAGATAAGAAATGCTTTCTCAACAGATTCGTCAGCAATTCTCATTCTGAAAACCAATTCTCATTCTGAAAACCAATTGCGGGTTTGGCGCGCCAAACCCGCAATTGGTGGGAGTGAAAGCTCTCCACAGGAGAGCTTTCACTCCCACCAATTTGCATAATGAGAATGCGAATTCAACGAACGGGCTTTTGGGAGAGTAGCGCGACGCGCTACTCTCCCAAAAGCCCAATTTTGTGTGCGTGTCGCGCACGCAAAGTTGGGCTATCGAATTCACGTTAATGAGAATCGCTGGCACTATACTGTTAGGCACTATGTTTAAGCACTATGCTTAGGCACTATGTTGAAGAGCGATCGCCATTGTTCGAAGACCGTTTGGGCAGAAAAAAAGCGGCGACGAGCAAGCAAACAATACCAATGTTGATAAACACGTCAGCCAGGTTAAACACGGGGAAGCGAATCAGCCGAAAATCTAGAAAATCAACCACCTGACCTGCCAGAAATCGATCCAGGCCATTTCCCAACGCACCCGCCAGGATAAATCCATAGCCTGCCTGTTCCCAGCGACCGAGTTTGGGGCCAAGGAGGGCGATCGCCATCAACGCCAAGCTCACAACTAAGGAGAGCCAGCGCAGCCACCAGACCCCTCCCGTAAACAAGCTAAAGGCAGCGCCCTTATTTGTGACATATGTTAAATGAAAAACATCGCTCCACAATGGAATGCTTTGTTCTAACGTCATGCTTTGCACAATCCAATACTTGCTCAGTTGGTCGAGCGCCAAACCTGTTAAGGCAATAATCCAAAAGAATTGGTTTTTCAAAGTCATGACAAACGTAAGATAAGAGATAACTAACTCATTTTGGGAAAGCATGGAGCACAACGCTGCTGTACTCTACCCTGCCTTAGAATGAGGTTTACTTAATGTTGCACCTAAGTAACTATAAACCCCAGATGGCGAGACTTGCGTCTTAATTGAGGAGCAATTTCCACCGTTTATCAATCGCAATTCTCATTTTGAACGTGAATTTGGCGATCGCGCAAAACCCGTTACGGTAGCTGTGCAAGTTTGCTTGCGGTGAACTTGCACAGCTACCGATTTGCATCCTGAGAATTGCTGGCTCATCAACTAGCTTCGCTGCAAAAACATTAGGATAGGATAATCCCCCAATCCTTCTTTAGCGTTTATGGGAACCTCTCAGCAATCTCGCCATCGTTCCCTGCCGTCTAGAAACTGGAATATTCATCAGCTTCCCGGCCTCAGTCCCGAACACTGCACTTTACTTAAAACAGCAGGAATTGAGACGACATTTGAACTGTTGCGCCGTAGCCGAACCTCTCTACAAAAACAGGCTCTAGCAGCTCAGCTTCAGGTTCACATCCAGCACGTCAACAAGTGGGTTGCATTGGCAGACTTGTCGCGAATTCCGGCGATCGGGTGTCAATACTGTGGCCTGCTGCTTCACGCCGGAATCAGTTCTCCGGCTCAGTTAGCTCAGACGCCACTGTCCAGGCTGCACCAACAGATGCTCAAACTCCAGGTGGCTATGATGCAGCGTCAAGACCTCTGTCCATCCCTGGATGAAGTCGCCCAATGGATTCAACAAGCGAAGCTGATTTAACGTGAATTTGATAGCGCGTCGCGCGGCTGAAATGGCGCTATCGAACTCGCGTCAAATTAGGGTGGCAGGGAGCAGCGATGCTGCTCCCTGCCACCCTAATTTGGGTTTTAGAACATTAAACCGAGAAGTATTTGGAATTCACGGCTGATTAGTCTGGATACCAAAACATCCCCTTAATGCCTTCCGGATCAGACATAAAACCTAATCCACGGTAGAAATCAACCACATGGGGGTCAGCAAAGAGCGTGATATTGCTGATATCCTCACTCCGGAGCTTCTTAATAATTTGTTTCATTAATGCCTTACCATATCCCTTACCTTGAAAGTCGGGATGGACAACTACGTCCCAGATGGTGGCATTAAAGGCGTGATCTGAGGTTGCGCGTGAAAAGCCAACCAACCGTCTCTGGGTGCCTCGCTGTTCCCACATAGAGACAACCAGAAAACTGTGTTGAATCGCCTTTTTCACCTTACGCAACGGGCGACGCGACCAACCAACCGCGTCACAAAGTTCCTCTAATTCATAGAGGTCAATGTCGCGTTCTGTACTGAAAAAGATGCGCGTGCCACTACTGGTCACGACACCTTGAGAGGAAGACGTGTCAATCTGGTCTGACCTGGGAGTAGCCGCAGGCGAATCAGAGGCACTAAATAAGCTTTTCCAAAAACCCATGCAGGCGCAGCTTAAGGTAGTAAAAGGTTAAATAGGCAGTAATAGCTAGTATATCTCTCGTATTCTTACCTCATCGTTGCATCTTATCCCATCGTTGTGTCTCCGAAATAAATCGCCAGCAAATTGTTGATGAAAATTACGGCAATTCCCCTTTTGAAACCAATTTTGGATTTGGCGCGTCCGGCGGGCACGCCAAACCCAAAATTGGTGGCAGGGCAAACCCGCCGCAGGCAAGCTTGCTCTGCTACTAATTTCATCATGAAAATTGCTGTGAAAATTAGCTCCAAGAAGCAGATTGGGTCGTGCAATTTGTGAGAGATTGACCTAAAGTTAGGGTTTTCTAGTAGAAGACAGTCCATCCCCCTGTTTATCCGTCACCTGCCAAGGCAAGCTCCACCTAATATATATGGCTACGGGTCTGAAATCATCTACG
Organism: Crinalium sp.; assembly: GCA_036703095.1. GTDB lineage: Bacteria > Cyanobacteriota > Cyanobacteriia > Elainellales > Elainellaceae > DATNPS01. Next base: position 8,123 of record DATNPS010000445.1, read on the forward strand.
TTGGAATTGTTGAAACGCTTCAATCGAGCGTTTCCGCAATTTTATGAGCAGTTTGTCAGCAGCGAAATTCAACTGCAAAATTTAAGGCTTGCCTACCAGTTGTATAAAAGTAAGCAAGCGGTGATTGAGCTGAAACCGGAAGGGAGCAAAAGCGCCCTGCATTTTGCCTATCGCAACCAGTCCTTCTTGCTGAGCGACATCTTTGGCGTTCTAGCAGCCTATGGGTTAACCATTCACAGTTTGAGCCTGTACGGCCAAATTTATCCCCCCATGCTGGTCTTTGTGAAACTGGTGGTATCACGGGGGGGCAAATCGTTAACGGAGAAGACCGCAGAAAACGTGTGTCGGGCTGTGCGAGAAGCATTAGCAGGACGGTTTGAAGTCGAAGAAATGCTGGCTGTCGAGTTTAATCTGGATGCTGGCCTGGAGCAGGTGGAAACGGAGTTTTATGTCGATCCCGTGTTCCATTTGCCTGCCTTGCTGATTGAAGCCGATAACCAACCGGGCTTGTTCTACAAAGTTATGTATGCCATCTGGCAGGAAGATTTGCTGGTTGTGAATGCCAATCTGCTGGTCTGGCGGGGACGCACGCGGCTGATCCTTTATCTACTAGGGCCAAACGAAAGCCTGATTCCAGAATATCTAGGCCAAAAAATCGCTGAAGGGGTAAAACAACGGTTATTAGGTCGCCGTTTCTAGATCCTTGCACGGCTGAAATCGTGTGATCGAATTCACGTTAGGCTGAAAAGAGTAGGTAACGTGGATGGCCGCTTTATGGATTTTTTGGCTCAGGGTCTGGAGAAGTATCAGCAGAGAGATTATCAGGGGGCGATCGCCGACCTCACTCAGGCTATTAGCGCAAATCCCCAGGAGCCTCAGGCGTACTTAGTGCGGGGAGATGCCCGGTTTGATTTGGGTAGCTATGAAGAGGCGATCGCCGACTATACCGAAGCTATTAACCTCGACCCCAAGCTTGTAGATGCCTATTGGGGGCGCAGCACCGCACTGTATCGACTGGGCGATCGGCAGAAAGCGATCGCCGATGTCACTCGCGTCATCTATATGAATCCCCGTCATCCGCAAGCCTATAGTCTGCGGGGCGGCATTCATTTTGATTTGAAGAACTATGAGTGGGCGATCTCTGACCATACGCAGGCCATTCGTCTGAACCCCAATAATGCCGTAGCCTATGGCGGACGAGGATTAGCCCGCTACGAGCAGGGCGATAAGCAAGGTGCGCTGGACGATTTTACGCTCAGCATCCAAGCTGATCCAACCCTGACGAATTCCTATTACTGCCGTGCCAACCTGCATTTAGAACAGCATCACCATACTGAAGCGCTATCTGATTTTCAACAGGCCGCTACCCTCTGGCAGCAAGAGGGAGATTACGGTCGCGCGGAGCAAACGCTGAACCAGATTCAAGAGCTGTATCGGCAAGGCATCGGCGCGGCCAATTCACCCGCTAAAGAGCCACTCTTTCAAGGGGTAGAGCAGCTTAAGGCAAATGATTTGCTGAACGCCATTCAGTCTTTTAGTCAGGCGATCGTCACCGATCCCACTCTGGCCGACGCGTACCAACTGCGAGGCACGACGTATCTCAATACTGGAAGCCGCGAAGACGCCATCCGGGATTTGGATCAGGCTATCCAACTCAATCCCAGACTGGCCGACGCTTACTATAACCGGGGCTGTGCCTACTTCGATGCGGGAGACAACCCAAAGGCGATCGCAGACTTTAATCAGGCGATCGCGCTCGATCCCTTTTTGGCGATCGCGTACTACAACCGGGGCAGCGCTCTGTTCACCATAGGCGACAAGGATGGCGGTATTGCCAATATCCAAACGGCCATGCAGTTACTCAAACAGCAGGGCAACATGGAGTATTACAACTGGATTGTGGGCCAGCTTCAGAAGATTGAGCAGATGAATGAGGGGAGATAGGAGTCAGGAGTCAGGAGTCAGGAGTCAGGAGAATTTTGGCTTCTGCCCTCTGCTTCCTGCCTTTCTCGGCTCTCCACTACTCTGTGTGAAGAGCTATCGTTTGGACGACTAAAACCCTGGATTCTCAGCTTTTTCACCACTCGCGATCACACCGATCACACAAAGTAGTGGAGAGCCCCTTTCTCTTACTCCTTCCGCATTGATGGTGGAACCGTTGCCGAGGAAAGACCCGCGATCGCCCTCAAATTCTGACAGCGCAGCAGTTCGGTAAAGGACAGGTTGGAACGGCCTTCAATGCGGGCGGCAGATTCGATCGCGCCGAGCAAATGACGGGCAGCATCGGCTTCGGAATAGCCTCGCCGCAGGGCAACCTGAATGGCAGCCTCATCGGCATCCAGTTCCTTTTGCGAATTGCGATTGCTGCGCCAGATTTGAGTTCCTGCCAGACCCGCCAATGCTCCAGCCGTAACTGCTCCAACGGCATCGGCCTGAACGATTTCGACAATGGTGCCAATCACACCAGCCAGCACTAAACCGCTGGCTAAATCGGGCTGAAACCATTTCACGCCCGTCAGCCAACTTACCGTGCGCAAGAGCAACAGATCTCGCTGCGGGCGAGGTAGCTCGCTCCACAAATCAAAGTTAATGCTGAGGGGGCGGGCCTGTTTCCAGGGACGGGGAAACTCGGCGGCGATCACGGTAGACTGCTCTGGACGGCTGATCAGTTTGCAGAACATGCGCCCAGAGGCAGGCATAATCTCCATGAGGCGGCGAATTTCGGGGTCGGGATTAATCATGGAGCAACGGCACAGTATTTCTCAACGCAGCGGACAAAGATTTCCACGCCAGTTCCCAAAGCCGTTTCGTCAAAGTCAAAACAGGGATGGTGATGAGGGTAGGTTAACCCCCGATCTGCATTAGCCGCACCTAAGAAGAAATAGCAGCCGGGAACTTCCTGGAGGAAGAAAGACATATCTTCTCCTCCCATTGTCTGGCATTCCGGCACAATTCCAGCAGGGGTTTCAATCACGGTTTCCGCCACCGATCGCACCAGGTTGGCGATCGCACCATCATTCACTACCGGAGGATACAGCTTCTTATAGTCCAGCGTGTAGCTTGCTCCGTGACTCTGACAAATTCCAGCAATTACCTCTTCAACGCGTCGCTCAAAAAAGTCGGTGAGGGCTGGATCAAAATAGCGGACGGTGCCATTCATTTGAGCCGTATCGGCAATTACGTTACGGGCATTTCCGGCATGAAACATGCCAACGGTGACGACGCCCGATTGCAGCGGATCAAGATTGCGGGCCACGATGGTTTGCAGGGCACCGACGATCTGCGCTCCTACGACGATTGAATCTACCGTTTGGTGCGGAATGGCTCCATGCCCCCCTCTGCCCTGAATCGTGCAGTCAAATAGCTCCACGGCAGCCATAAACGGCCCACTGCGAACCCCTACCGTACCAAGGGGCAAATTATTCCACAAATGCAGCCCAATAATGGCATCCACGTCAGGATTTCGTAACGCACCTGCCTCAATCATCGGCTTAGCGCCACCCGGCCCTTCTTCAGCAGGCTGGAAAATGAGCTTAACGGTGCCATCGAAATGATGGCGGTGGGTGGAGAGGTAATATGCTGTGCCCAGGGCGATCGCCACATGCCCATCATGCCCACAGGCGTGCATCACACCGGGATTTTGAGAACGATAGGCGATGTCGTTTTGCTCTTGAATGGGTAGCGCATCCATGTCGGCACGAATTGCCAGCACCGGGCCGGGGCGACAGCCAGGGATAATAGCCACAATGCCAGTCGTAGCAACCTCAGTGCGATGCTCAATGCCCCATTCTGTTAACTTGCTGGAGATAAATTCAGATGTCAGGATTTCTCGAAATCCCAGTTCTGGACTCTGATGCAATCGTCGCCGCCACTCAATGAGTTGAGCCTGCATCGCCTGAATTTCTAACCGGATGTGGGGCGTTCCAACCGTTGGAGAAAGGGGAAGTGTATAAACCATTATTAACGTTGGTTTGGAAATGGATTGTTAGCTGTCTGAGCACAACACGACGAGCACAACACTACCGACAGGGAAACAAATCGTTATCTCGTTCAATTTTTCAGAGAGCCACCCTAGTCTGATTCTGACACCTGCTTTCTAAATTTTCCAATGACTCTTAAGCAGTAAGATTTTGGGCGATTTAGGAAACGTGTGGAGCAGATAGATCTGTTTTTGGAGTGAGGCAAACGGCAGCAGGCAGGGGTCAGAAGGATGCAATAGGCGCTGATGGTGAAGGTGTGACGCAACCAAGCATGGCTAGAGCGATTCATCGGCACATAGAATGACCGCAAGCAGAAGCCATTTTCCCGTTTACTGTTCGATCAGAAAACGGCTTGCCCCATAGATTGATGGAATCTTTACCAGGGAAAGGCTCTTATAAAGATTTCATCAGAGAAAATATTTGTATAGCAACCATTGAGAATAGGTAGGACAAGGGGTATGGGGGCTTCGTCCCCAGCCAGGGATTCCACCCCTCACCCCGTCCTAACTAACCCTTCGACTGCTATAGACTCTCTGCAAGGGCACATCGTTGTATGCCCCTACTAGAAAATTAATAAATCCACATTTCTAACGCCGCCACGCTGAGGCCAGAAACCCGGTGACTGAAAGGCTAGAACGGCAACGAGACCAATCGTTCTAAATCGAGGTGAGAGGCAACTTGGGCTAATTTGGCTAGATCCGTCGGGTCAGACAAATGGGGAATGCAGCCCAAAACGGGCTTCTGCGTGAGGGATTGCAGCAGGTCAACGGGTGCCCAATCCGCCATATCTTGGTCTGTGCACGGTTCAACGCAGTTCAAAACAATGCCTTTGAGATGTGCTTTCGCCTGATGGGCCAAAGCGACATTTGCGACAGCTTGGGCGATCGCCCCCCGTCTAATCGGCACCACCAGCACGGTCGGAATTCGCCAATCCCAGGCTAAATCAGCCACCGTTGTTTCGCGAGTGATGGGGGAACCCAATCCACTCAACGCTTCAACCAGCACCCAATCGCGTCGATGACATAGCGCTTCAAATGCCTGCCACACCTTTTCTAGTTTGACCTTTCGGCCTTCTCGTTCTGCGGCCAGGGGCGGCGGTAGGGATGCATCAAACGCGAGGGGGGTAATCTCCTCTGGGGATTGGTCGAGGGCAAAGAGTCGATGATACAGGTCGCGATCGCCCCCTCCAGTTTGCACAGGCTTCATGATTCCCAGAGAGTGCGAGGTGCAGTATGTCTGCCAATAAGCCGCTAGAGCCGTTGTCAGAACCGTTTTTCCGACTCCACTATCCGTTCCCGCAATCAGTAGCGCGTTCAACATTCATTTCCTAACTGTCAAGTTGTTTTGATTTTGAAGGAATTGGCATAGCTACGCCGTGCCCATCCCTTCAAAATCAATAGGTTTTTACAGGAACCATGAATTCTACTGGCTATCTGTAACGCTTACCTTCAGGGTAAAGTCTACATCCCGGTTCGCCACGACTTCAATGATGTAATCACCACCATCGGGTAGCTGCGCTTGCCAGTACACCACACCTGACGCATCCTCGATTAATTCTCCATTGGGTGAGTAGACATTCAGAGTGGCGGCTCCCTTTGTGAGTTCGACTGTCATCAACTGTCCAGAGCTAGCATTGACCAGATAGCGCTGAATCAGCGCTTCACTCGCCTGCCCAGATACCTCGGTTTCAGTCTGCCCTTCTGGAATTTCTAAGCGCTCAGTGTTGACTTCCGGTTCCGTACTGGGGCTAGGGCTGGGCGTTGGCGTTGGCGTGGGTGTCGGTGTGGGTGCAGGAGCAGGTTCCAGGCTGACGCTCAGCTTGTAATCACTGTCTGACACGCCTCTAACCGGACTGAGCTGAATGTAGTAATCGCCTGTGTAGGGCAAGGTTCCCTGCCAACCCGGAATGCGACTGGCGCGATCGTCCACCGGATCTTGATTGGGCCCCAACACGGTCATGAGCACGCCTTCTCCACTCAATGCTGTTGACAACACTTCGCCCTGCTGACCCGCCACGATATAGGTTACGGTTTCATTGGCTTTCAGATTGCCTTCTGCCGTGCTGGCCGATCCTGCTGCAATATTCAAGCGCTGGCTAAATTCAACGGGCTGGTTGGTCGGCGTGGGGGTAGGAGTCGGCGTAATCGAAACGGTAGGCGTCGGCGTGGGGGTGGGAACTGGGGTCGGCTGTGAGGTATTGAGAATAGCGCTCACAACCGCCCAGGCACCAATCCCCGTCACGATCGCCAGTCCAGTTCCGATGCCAATCACAGCCCAGGGGTTATCCCACACCGACTCGTCCGAGGGAGGCGGAATGACAGGATCAAGATTGCGCGGAGGACGGTTAACATTCACCGGAGCCGTGGGTTCTAAAGGCCGTCCCACGGCCAGCGTCTTCATCTGAGACACGCCCGCATTTTGGGTTGGTGGAATATTCGGCGAAGGGGTAGGGGTAGGCGCGGGAGTCTGGGCCATAGGTGGCGCATAGGTGGGTGGCGTTGCGGCTGGATTGGTCAGCGTTTGCAGCGCTTGAGCGACTTCACTCACAGACTGGTAGCGATCGCCCGGGCGGTAGCTCAACATCCGATTCAAAATCTGCGCGAATCCCGGATTCACATTCACCCATCGCTGCCAGTGCCAGGTGAGACTCACATCGTCGTAGAGTTCGCTGGGTTCCCGTCCCGTTAAAAGCACGATCGCCGTTACGGCCAGTGAATAAAGGTCGCTATTCGGATACGCCCGTCCAGTTTGCATTTGTTCGCTGGGAGCATAACCCAGTTTCCCAACCGTAGTGGCATGAGTCACGGTTTCGGGAGACTGTACCCGCGTCACGATCTCTTTGACCACCCCAAAATCAATCAAAACGGGCAACTGGTCTTGCTGCCGCAGAATGATATTGTCTGGCGCAATGTCGCGATGGATGATGCCTTTGCTATGAATGTGAGCCAACACAGGCAGCAGTTGCTGAATCAGCTGCATCACTTCTGCTTCTGAAAAGGCTAATCCTTGCGCCTTGCGCTCATTTAGTAACGTGCGGTAGGTTTTGCCTTCTACGTAGTCCTGAACCAGGAATAGCCGCTGATTTTCCTCAAATGTGGCGCGAAACTGAGGAATCTGAGGATGCTGGATTTGGTACAGAATCGCCGCTTCCCGCTGAAACAGTTCTTTGGATTTATCAACGGCATACGCCCCAACCTGTATAGGAATAAACTCTTTCAGGGCACACCGTTCGTTAAAACGCCCCTGATCTTCAGACAGGTAAGTACGCCCAAAACCACCCTGCCCTAACACACTCAGAAGGCGATAGCGATTTTGCAGAACGGTGCCAACGGGAATCGGTGCTTGCATAACAGGGTTAATACGCTTCAATAAGCCGTCAAAATAGGGTTATTACACATGGGGTTTCAGAGATTCCTAATTTTCACGCCTCTATGGCGTTCCCAAATAAGTTATGAACAGGGGGAGTGGGGGCAAGCCCCCAAGCCAGAGGTTTCACTCCTGCACCCCATTCAAATTTCGGTTTGGATCGCTATAAGACATGAAAACTAAACTGAGAATCATGGATAAATTAAAACCAAATTTTTAATTTTGGGACGTGTGGCTCAGCCGCACGTTCCAAAATTAGATTTCGGGTTTTATTAAATCCGCGATCCGACAACCCCTTAGTGGAAACAGCACAGTTGGACTCGAATCCGTAGAACTGGCAAAAATTATATGGTTCAACGAACATCCCATCTTAACGTGAATTCGAGGGCCGTTTCAGGCGTTCTAACTGGGCTAGTAGCGATCGCTCTGACGGGTAGCGGTTGGTTTGCAGCAGCTAGTTTGGCAGCTAGTTTGGCGGCTACTTCGGCGGCTGAGTATCGAGCGTTAGGATTGCGCTATCGACAGGAAAATCGCTGGCCGGAGGCGATCGCCGCTCTGCAAAAATCAGTCGAATTAGAACCCAATAATCTATCAGGTCGAGTCACGCTAGGCTGGACATTGCATCTGGCAAACCAGGATCGCGCCGCCGCAGAAGTTCTACAACAAGCGATCCAGAGTGATCCCCTGAACGTACCCGCGCTAAATGCGCTGGGAATTATCTATCTCGTCAATGACGATTTAGCTGCATCGGTTTTAACTCATAGCTGGGCCGCTTATCTCGCACCCGACAACGAAATCCCCCACTACAACCTCAGTCTGGCGTTTCAACGGTTGAAATACTATGACCGGGCGATCGCATCCGCTGAAAAAGCTGCCGCGTTAGAACCCAATAATCCTCATCCCTTAGTAGCTTTGGCGATCGCGTTTTATGGGAAGGGCGATCGGGCCAAGGCACGCCAAGCCTATCAGCAGGCCATTAACTTAGACGCCCGATATCGCAGCAGCGCATTTCTCAATCACCTAGATGAAGCCGGATTCAGCACAGAGCAAATTGAAATCGCCAAAACCGTCCTGGCCATTTGAAGCAACCCCCATCTTCCCCATCTTCCCCATCTCTCCCCTCCCACCTCCCCTCATATCTCATAAACTTATGTATCAATATCTAAACCTTTCAAGTTACATCTCGTCCTAATCGAGTGGAATGATCCACGATAAAAGCAGGTGTATCTCAAGCAACCTCTCATACTGGACGTGCGATCGCCCGGTGAGATGGTAACCATTCAAGCGCTGGGAGAAGAGTATGGATAGGAAAGAACTGGAATGGCGTTACGGTGCGGGAGAACGAAATCTCCGTAAAGCCAACCTGAGTGGGGTTGACCTGCATGACGTAAAGCTCAGCGAGGCCAATCTAACCAAGGCCGATTTGCACAGAGCCAATCTACGCGGGGCCAATCTTTCTAGAGCCAATCTTTGCCAGGCCAAGCTATGCGAAGCGGATTTAACAGGAGCCAATCTCTACAAGGCTGATTTACGGCAGGCAGACTTGCGCGGCGCAATCCTAAACGATACGATTTTGCGGGAAGCCGACCTGCGCGGAGCCAATTTGTATCGCGCCAGCCTGATCAAGGGCGACCTGTGTGAAGCCGATTTGAGCGACGCCATTCTCGACCATGCCTACCTGTGTAGTGCAAATCTGCGTAAGGCCGATCTTCATAACGCGCACTTGACCTGGGCAAATCTGCGACAGGCCGACTTCATTAATGCCCACCTCGACCGGGCTGACTTGAATAACGCTAAATTTTGCACAACGACCATGCCCGATGGCACGATTCGAAATAATGATTGCGCCATAGCATAAACAGAACCGAAAGATCAGGTTGAAAGCACAGTTGCGCTGTGTTCGCACCCCTGATCTTTCGGTTTTAGAAGTAAAGATTAATATACTAAAACCCTCACCAGTTAAGAATTGTAGGCATTGAGCGACGTTGCCATGAGCGGTCGGCTATGACAGAAAAGGGCTGACTCGTGGGAGTGTGTTATGTCAATCCGTCGCTGGATCAGGGTTGGAGTGTGTTTTTCGATCGGGCTAATTTTGGCATTTAGCATCGGGTCGTGTGGTGCTCAAAATTTCTTTCCGGGCAATCAGCCCCTGGCCGAAGTCAGTCCGCTACCCTTGCCCAAACTGCCCGACTGGATTGAGCAAATTAGCCCGACGGATCAGGCCGATCCTCTGGCTCAAATTCGGATTCGGTTTAAAGAACCATTGATTCCGGTCGAGAGTTTAGAGAATCCCGATCAGCAGGACACACTGAAGCTATTTGAAATCTCACCTGCCCTGCCCGGTCAGTTTCGCTTTCTGACGCCTCGCATGGTCGGGTTTCAGGCCGATCAGGCGTTGCCCAAAGCAACCCGAGTTCGAGTAACGCTGAAATCAGGACTGGCAGACCTTAAGAATCATCGGTTAGAGCAAGACCTGGCCTGGACATTTAATACGGAAGCGATCGCCCTCACCAACCTCCCAGGCATCACCCTGGATTCTGGAACAGACATTGACCCATTTCCACTCAAGCCGTCGCTAGAAATTACATCCAACGTGGAGCTGGATCTAGCGTCGTTGCAGGAGCATGTCAGCCTCAAGCCAGACGGACAAGAGCAGGGCGTTGGGCTACAGGTGGCCCTGAAAGAAGAAACGGCAGAGGATGAGGACGTTGACAATCCACAAGCCACCTTCGATCCATCGCAGCGATCCTGGATCTACACCGTAACGCTGCAAAGCAATTTGACCAAAGCGACTCGCTACAAGCTGGAGTTTGCACCCGGTCTAAAACCCGCTCATGGCAACCTTCCCAGTGAAACCGCATTTAGCAGCCAGATTCCAACCTATGGGCCGCTGGCATTTGAAGCCCTGCAATTTGATAGCCAGCCCGACGCGGGTGGAGCCTACGGGCGGTTTGTCAAAGGCAATGCGTTGCTGAAATTCAGCAATGGATTGGTAGCCGAATCGGCCCTTAAAGCCATCAAAGTAGAACCGCCACCCAAGGAAGCGCCCCGCTTGCTGCAAGCCTATGATGGCGATCGCACCATCACGCTCAATCCCTGGTCGCTCAATCCCGCGACAACCTACACCATCACCGTTGACTCCAGTCTGAAGGACAAATTTGGGCAAAGCTTGGAGAAACCTGTTACCGTCCAGTACGAAACCGGAGACGTGGCTGCCGATATCTGGGCACCGTCGAATCTCAATATTTTTCCGGTCGGGGTTGATTTACAGCTCAATATCTCAGCCGTAAATCTGCCGGAGTCGAATTACAAAGCAGCGTATCGGGTGGTTAAACCGACCGATCTGGTGTATTTCGACTCAGCCTATCCCAGAGGCGAAGGCGGCGATCTCTTGCCCAATTCGGCCTCCTGGCCATCCCTTCCGCTTCCAAATGGACAAAAGAACCAATCCACTGAAATCGCGGTGCCGCTGCGGGAAAGACTGGGTGGGTCAACGGGAATGCTAGCTTATGGCGTGACGGCTAAAACCTACCGCTACAAGCAAGAGGGCAAAGAACTCTGGCGCGAACCGGAATTTTATGGATTGGTGCAGCTCACCAACCTGGGCGTATTCTCCCAGTGGTTTCCCGAATCGGGCTTAATTCGAGTCCACCACTTGTCCGACGGGTCAGCCGCAGCAGGAGCCAAAGTCGAAGTTTATCGCTCTCAACTGGAGGCCAAATCTCGATCCACGCCCACACCCTGCGCAACAGGTATAACCGACCCAACCGGAACACTCGTTCTGACCGCTAGTGCCTTGCAGTCCTGTATGCAGGGCAACCGAGACTTTAGCAATCCGCCAAACCTGCTGACAGTGGCTTATGAAGGGCCGGACTGGGCCGCCATTCGCACGCTGGAGTGGAGCGGTGACTATGGCTATGGCCTGTATGCCGGGTGGAATGGCGACCAGCCCGAATCGCGCGGCACCATCTTCTCCGACCGTCAGCTGTATCAACCGGGCGAAACGGCCTGGTTTACTGGAGCCGCCTATTACCTGAAGAATGGCACCCTCCAGCAGGACAAGAATGTCCGATATGCCGTCACGCTAGAAGATCCGGATGGCAACCAGAAAGATCTGGGGAACCAAAACACCAATGAATTCGGTACCTTCTCGGTGGAATGGGCGATCGCTCCCAATCAACCGCTCGGTTACTACACCATTCGCGCCAAGGGCGACAGTGGAGCCGAAATTTCGGGCGACTTCCGGATTGCCGAATTCAAACCGCCCAATTTCAAAGTAGATCTGACGCTCGATAAGCAGACAGCTCAAATTGGCGACACGATTACAGCCCAGGCGCAGAGCAACTATCTGTTTGGCCCACCCGTTGAAAGCGGCAAAGTCGATTATTACGTCACCCGCGAACAGGCGGACTTTTCACCCGGTGATTGGGGCAAAGACTTCTCCTTTGGTCGTCGCTGGTTTTGGCCGGAGGAAGCACCTTCGGTGTCCAGCGATGTGCTGCAAGTGAGCGGCAATCTCGATCCGCAAGGGAAAGGCAGTCAGGCCGTCAAGGTTGCAGACGATCTGCCTTATCCCATGACCTATCGATTTGATGCGCAGGTGACGGATGTTTCTAACCTGTCAGTCGCCGATTCCAAAACGTTTGTGGCCCTGCCGAGCGATCGCCTGATTGGGCTGCAAAGCGATTTTGTGGCGACCGCAGGCAAACCGTTTGAGGTGAAGGTGGTTGTGGTGAATCCGAAGGGGGAGGCGATCGCCAACCAGCCCGTCCGGGTTGAGCTACAGCAGATGATTTACAGCAGCGTCACGCAGGTGATTGAAGGCAGTCAGACCGGACGCGACCAGGTGGAATACAAGACTGTCGCGCAGGCCGAAGTTCGCTCTGGCAATGCACCAGAAGCCGTGTCGCTGGTGCCCACTGAATCCGGTTCATATCGAATTCGCGCCAACTTCGCCAATGCTCGTAATGAGCTAACCGCAACCGATGTGCAAATTTGGGCCACCGGAGACAATCCCGTGAGCTGGGGCGGACGCTACAGCAACGAGCGTCTGGAGTTGCAGTTGGACAAAGATACGTACCGACCAGGCGAAACAGCCAGAGTGCTAATTCAATCGCCCTATCCCGAGGCCGAACTGTACTTTGCCGTCATCCGAAATAACACGATTTACAAAACTGTGACGAAGGTTCGCGGAGGCGCTCCCGAAATTCAGTTTCAGGTAACGCCCGACATGATTCCCAATGCGGCAGTAGAAGCCGTGCTGGTGCGGCAGGGCGAACCGCTACAGCAGGTCGAATCTGACAGCTTAGACAAGCTAGTTCGGATTGGTTTTGCCCCCTTCGCAACGAATTTGGATGACCAATACCTCAAGGTACAGGTCAAACCAGGACAGGAATCGGTGCAGCCCGGTGCCGAACAGACAGTTCAGCTTACTCTGACCACACCGCAAGGCCAACCCGCGCAGGGCCAGTTCACCGTGATGGCCGTAAATGAAGCCGTGCTGCAACTGACCGACTATCGCCCTCCCAATCTGGTCGATACGGTATATGCCGAACAGCCCATCTCAACCCGCTTTGCCGACAACCGCCCGGATGTCGTGCTGCAACCGCTCAGTTCGCCCATCGACAAAGGGTGGGGCTATGGTGGCGGGCGATCGGCTGGGGCAGGCAGCAACCGCGTTCGCACCAACTTCAAGCCACTGGCCTACTACAACGGTTCCGTGCGCACGGATGCCAGCGGCAATGCCAGCGTCACGTTTACCCTGCCGGACGACCTGACCACCTGGCGTGTGATGGCTGTGGCCACCGATGGTCAGCTTCACTTCGGCAATGGCGATGCGACGTTCATCACGACGAAACCGCTGATGGCGAATCCCGTATTACCCCAGTTTGCGCGACCGGGCGATCGCCTTGAAGCAGGGCTTTCCGTCACCAACACCACCGGACAGTCCGGCAACTTAGCGATCAACGGCACCATTAGCGGCTCGCTTCAACTGGCAGACAATGCCTCTCCCAGTTTGCAAACTCAAGCCCCATCGGGAACATCGGCCTATCGCTTCCCGGTCGTTGCTGGAAACGCTGGAGAAGGTAAGGTTCAGTTCACCGCTCAACTGAACGGCAACTCAGATGGATTTGAAGTGCCGCTCACCATCAAGCCACTGGAGATTACCGAACAGGTGGTCGAAACGGGCACCACCACGACTCAGGTACAGATTCCCCTGAAGATTGACAACACTGTAGTGAATGATGCAGGCGGATTAGACATCAGCCTCGCCAGTACCCTCATTCCCGAACTGAAGGCCCCAGCCCGACAGGTGTTGGATGAAGAGCAACTGCCCTTCCTGGAACCGGCGGCCAGCCAGTTGGCGATCGCTGCCAATCTGCAAATTCTCTCTCGCACCTATGGGCAGACCTTCGGTGAATTTAATCCGGCTCAGCAAGCGACCAAAGCCCTGGAGCGGTTGAGTGCGCTTCAGCGGTCCGATGGCGGATTTGCCGCCTATCCCGGTCAGGAGCAGTCCGATCCGTTTGTGTCACCTTATGCGGCTCAAAGTTTAGCGATCGCCTCTGATGCAGGCTTCACCGTCAATTCTGGCCTGGTGAGCCGTTTGAAAGCGTATCTGCAAAAAATCCTGGCCGATCCGGGTCAGTATGACTATTGCAAACAGCAGGTCTGCAAAGACGAGGTGCGGTTAGGAGCGCTATTGGGGTTAGCAGATTTGGGCGATCGCCGGACTGATTTTCTATCGGATCTGTATCAGCGTCGTGCCCAATTCGATCCCGTCACCCAAATCAAACTGGCGCGATATCTGGCTCAATTTTCCGAATGGCAGCAGGAATCCGCTGCAATGGCGAACCAGATCCAGGAGAACGTGTATGAGACAGGTCGCACCGCCGCGATTAATCTGCCGCAAGACTGGCGCTGGTTTAGCTCTCCCAGCGTCGCGCAATCGCAAGCCCTCCGTCTGTTCATATCTGGTCAGACGGAACCCGACACCCTCGATCGCTTGGCGAAAAGTCTGCTAGACCAACGGCGCAACGGCACCTGGGGCAGTACTTATGACAATGCTGAAGCGCTCACCGCACTGGTGGCCTATGGTCAACTGCAATCAACGCCACCCAGCTTTAGTGCGATCGCCCAACTCGCCGGAAAGACCGTGGCCTCAGCCCAATTCCAGGGCTATCAGCGTCCCAGCGTAGAGTCCAGCATTCCAATGGCGAATCTACCGCGCGGCGATCAGGCCCTCCTGCTGAAAAAAACAGGCAATGGCACGCTGCATTATCTGGCCGCCTATCGCTATCGCCTCCAGGGCAACCCACCCGGACGCTTTAACGGCCTGCGCGTCACCCGCGAAATCCGTCCTGCCAACCAAACCGACGTGCTCAAACGGATGGGCCTCACGACCCCAAACGAACCACTCACCGTCAAACCAGGCCAGGTATTTGATATCGAACTGGAGGTGATCGCGGATCATCCGGTAGACCATCTGGTCATTACCGACCCCCTCCCCGCCGGATTTGAAGCCGTCGATACCAGCTTCCAAACCTCAACGCCCTACTTCCAATCAGGTCAAGACAGTTGGGAAATCGGCTATCAAACCATCTACAGCGATCGCGTGGTGGCCTATGGCAATCGTCTGGAAGCAGGCGTTTACACCTTCCACTACCTCGTCCGCTCCGTCACCCCCGGTACTTACCTTTACCCAGGTTCAGAGGTTCACCTCCAGTACAGCCCGGAAGAATTTGGGCGATCGGCTTCCGCGACGTTGAAGGTAGAGGGGGGATAAGACACCGGGTGTCTATTCTCAATCATCGATACCCCATCCATCAACCTGAAGATACCCGGTTTCTGGTAGCGTCAGGCTAATTTAACAGCACCGTATCTTTGAATGATGGCCTGCTAAGAGACATGTTCGTCCACCCTACTAAGGATCATGGATAAATTAAAACCAAATTTTTAATTTTGGCAAGTCCGGCAGAGCTGCACTTGCCAAAATTAAGTTTCGGGTTTTATTAAATCCACGATCCTAAGATCAAAACTGCGTTGCTAGAATCGGTGCCCATCCACCGTCCACCTGTTCAAATATTGGAATATGCCCCAACCCACGCACCTGTTGCACTAACTCCGGGGCAATTTGTGAAAGCGGTTCTTTCCAATCGTGACCTTCTGTAAGAACCACCACCAGACCAACCACGATCGTCCCTGCCGTTTGTAAAAGCTGAATAGCCGCGATCGCCGTTCCGCCCGTATTAATCACATCATCTACAATCAGCGTGCGTTTGCCAGCCACCCGTTCTAGCAGGCTGGGGTCAAGGTAAAGCGACTTTTTCGCATCGGGACTGGTGACAGATACCACGGGTACAGACAGCGTATCGTCGTACCAAAACTTGCGCGACGTACCCAAAGCCACATAATCCGGTAGCCCTAGGTTCTTAGCCACCACCCTGGCATAGTCCAATCCCAGCGTAGGAATGCCTGCGATCGCTTCCGGTTCAAATGCTCTAGCGGCATCTGCCAACAGCGGCGTCAACGCTTGCTCAACCGCAAACGGCGTTTGGTTTGACATTAGCAGGGCGATCGCCTGTTTGCCATCGGGAAACGGCTGGAGCGGCAATTCCAGATAGTTGCCATCGGTTAACCGCACCGGATAGGAGTCTTGAAACGGCGGCGGCGGTGGAGTAGGGAAGCGATCGCTAGCAATAATCCGGACGGTATAGTGAGTTCTCTTCATACATGTGATTTGAAAATCTGGTAGATTTGCCTGGTGAATAACTAGAGCGATCGCCCAGCTGCTAAATCAGCTTGCTCTCCCAAACCACTAGCCCGATCGTCATCGCCAAACACATCACCATGAAACTGTAATCGGCTGTCCTAAACTTGAGGTCATACAGGCTGCTGCGAGTGGGAGTGTTGCCAAAGCGATAGGTAATCAGCGCAAACGACAGGTTTTGCCCCAAACGCAGCGATCGCAATAGCAGAGGAACCGCGATCGCCAGGTACTTACGAATCCGTTCAATTAGGTTGCCCCGGTCAAGTTCCTGACCCCGGCTGCGCTGAGCATCAGCAATATCGGTAAATTCTTGAATTACCAGCGGAATGAGTTGCAGCGAGAGACCTACCCCAAACGAAACGGAATACGGCACTCGCATCGCGTTTAAACCTGCCACCATTGACCCAAAATCGGTCGTTGCCAGCAGGGCGTAAAACGAACCTGACATCACCAGAATGCGAGCTGTGGCTGCGATCGCCAACCCCAGATTGGCAAAGGTCAGATGAATAGGGCCAAATGAAAAAAAGGCGTCTCCTCCCTGCCGACCAATCAGATTCCACATCACAAACGATGCAACCAGCAGGGGAGAAATGCCCAGAACAAACTGTCTACCTTGAACGGCTACCTGTCCCAGCACCCAATACAGCACCAGACCACTCAACAGCACCAGCATCGGCAACGGGCTGCGAATGTACCAGCCTAACAGACTGCACAGCACAACCCACAGCATCTTGGTACGAGGGTCAAGCGCGTGGACGGGGGATTGACGAGGAACGTAACTAAACACACGAGGCATGATTAAACCGCAACGGTCATGAGTAGATTGGCAAGTTCCGCAGGAGTCAGGCAAACTCTGTGGCAGAATTGCTGGGAAAGCTGGACATGAGCAGGTAGGGGAATATTAATGCGATCGAACAGCTCCCGATCGGCCAATAATTCACGAGTCGGACGACAGCATTCAATCCGGCCATCGCGAAAGACCAGGATATCGTCAGCATATTCCGCCAGCAAGGGTAGGTCGTGAGAGACGCAAAGGATGGCTTTTCCTCGCGATCGCAATTGCTGCAAGGCGTGCCCAAGCTGATTCCGACCCCGCTGATCCATACCAAACGTCGGTTCATCTAAAACCAGCACGGCAGGGTCAAGGGACAGCGCACAGAGAATCGCCAGAATTTGCTTTTCCCCTACGGACAGAGCTAGGGGCGATCGTCCCTTCCGTGATGCCAGACCAGATTCCGCCAGCAGGCCCATCAGCTCTAACTCACGCTGTTCTTTCCAGACGGATGGCTTAATCTGCTTTAAAGAAAACAGCACTTCCTGCTCTACCGTTTCGTTAAACAGCATTAGATCAGGATTTTGAAAGGCCATGCCCACCAGTCGTGCCATTTGCGCAACGCTAGCTTTGGCGACATTCTGACCTGCTACGGTGACGGTGCCCTTTTGCGCTTTCAGCAAGCCATTCAAATGACGAATTGCCGTGGATTTACCAGAGCCGTTTTGCCCGATGATGCCCAAAACCTTGCCGGGATACGCGGTTAAGTTAATCTCCGCGATCGCTGGATAGGCTGCGCCCAAATAGGTGTGGGTAACACCCACACAGCGAACGGTCGCAGATTCCGTATCCAGGTTGGACTTGCGTCTGGTAGAGCCAGATTCTCCGAGCGATCGCGCTGATGCAGGATAGCCGGATGGCAAATCAATGTGGGTTGCGATCCAGGTCTGCGCCTCTTGCATCGTCAACCAGGGATCAGCGGCATGGCCCTGTTCTCGCAGCGTATAGGCAACGGTTGCCAGCGAAGGCACTGGAATTCCAGAGCGCTGCACGAGCGATCGGTTGGCTAAAAACTCGCGCAGATTGCCCTCAAACAGCAGCCCACCCTCTGGGTTGAGCACCACGGCATGATCCACCAGATGTTGAAACCAGTCGAGATTCTGGTCACTGATCACGAGCGTTTTGCCCAACTCCTTCAGCCGAGCCACCACTCGACCCACCAGTTCCTTGCCTGCCGGATCAAGAGCCGACGTTGGCTCATCCAACACCATAATGGGCGTATCCAGAGCCAGCATGGCGGCCAATACACAGGCTTGCTTTTGTCCACCGGATAGGGAATCAGTGAGGCGATCGCGCAGGTGAGCAATACCTAACTCATCCAGTACGGTCTGAATGCGCTGACGGATGAGGCCAGCCGACCAGCCCTGGTTTTCCAGCCCAAAGGCGATCGTTTCCGCAACGCGAAAGCCAATCAGTTGCGTATCAGGAACCTGTAAAACAACCGTCACCTGAGCAACCACATCAGCCGAAGAAGTCGATTTCGCTGTGACTGTGACATCCCCGATCTGCAAGCTGCCAGCCCATTCGCCACCATAAAACTCTGGCACAATGCCAGCGAGGGCCAGCAGCAGAGTTGATTTACCCGACCCGCTACAGCCCAAGAGAGCCGTCACGCCGCCCTGCGGAATGTCAAAGGACAGGTCTTGCAGTACAGGCTGAGTTGTTCTGGGATAGGTATACGTCAGGTGACGAGCTGCAATGATGCTCATGCTGCCCTAGATTCGCTGGGTCGGTAGCCAGGTGGCGGACTGAAGAATCCTAGCACCATATCGCATCACGATCGGTGTGCCGATCAACACCGGAATGATGTCGGACAGGCCAATCCACAGCACGGCCCACCAGAAGGGGAAAATTTTGAGGAACGCAAGGCTGGCACAAACTGCAAATACCATGACTACGGTGATGATGCCCGACGTCATCAGCGCGTGCAGCATGGCTCGCTGCTGGGTTGCCATTTGTTCCAACGTGAATGCTTTGCCTGTCGTTAAAGCGGGAATCAATCCAGTCGCACCCACCATGATGCCATCGACCAACAGGGTGTGTGCCGGAATGAACGTTCCGGCCAGCAGCCCCCAAACGACAGAACCCAAGTAGCCAGAGACAAATCCGGAAATGGGGCCAAACAGCAGGCCGATGACCGGAGGCAGAAACGCAAAGATCCGCCACTGAATGATACCCGGTACAAGCTGGATGGGGTTGGCATAAGCCCACAGCACGCCAGTAATCACACCCCAAATAACCGCAAATACGATCGTAAAAACTTGATTTCCTTTTGCAGATGCCATAGCCGTTTCAATAGTGATTTGTGAAGCGTAACGGTTCACCCGTCCTACAGCCTTAACCTACTGAAAGTCAGCCCGTTCGAAGTGTGCTTTAAAGTACTTTTGCGCGATCGCCCTACAGTGCGCAATCATGAAGAAATGTTAACCTCACACATGGTTGCTCATTGTCATGGTTCCAACCCGCATATTGATTTGGTATCGCGCAGATTTGCGGCTGCATGATCATGAGCCGTTGCATCAGGCTGTGACGCTGCAAAACCAAAATTCTGTACAGATTATTCCGTTCTACTGCTTTGATCCGAGGCAATTTGGTCAAACGTCGTTTGGGTTTGCCAAAACGGGTGTATTCCGGGCGCAATTCCTGCTGGAAAGTGTGGCCGATCTGAGGCATTCATTGCGATCGCGTCAGTCGGATCTGATCATCCGACACGGACATCCAGAAGCTGTAATCCCAGCGCTGGTAAAAGAATGGGGAATTCAGGCTGTCTACTATCATCAGGAGGTAACGGCTGAAGAAACGGCTGTCGAGCAGACGCTCCAGCGAGCTTTGAAGGAATGCGGAACAGCCCTCAAGCCGTTCTGGGGACACACGCTGTATCATCCCGACGATTTGCCCTTCGAGGTGCGTCAACTGCCTGAACTGTTTACCAGCTTCCGCAAACAGGTTGAAAAATCCTCTAGCGTCAATCCTCCCTTCCCTGCTCCTCAACAGCTCCCGCCACTGCCTGAGATCACTCCCGGAGAGTTGCCGACATTGAGCGATTTTGGCTTAGAGTGTCCTCCTCTCGATTCACGAGCGGTGCTGCCCTTTCAGGGAGGCGAAACGGCCGGGCTGGCACGGCTGAAGGATTATGTATGGACGGGCGATCGCCTCCGCAGCTACAAAGAAACCCGCAACGGCATGGTAGGAGCCGACTATTCCTCTAAATTTTCGCCCTGGCTAGCGTTGGGCTGCTTGTCTCCTCGCTATATCTATCAGCAGGTGCAGGAGTATGAAACTCAGCGAATCGCCAATGATTCTACCTACTGGCTTGTGTTTGAACTGCTGTGGCGCGATTACTTTCGCTTTATCTGCGCCAAGCATGGAACCCGAATCTTTCGGAAATCAGGCTTACAGAGATTGGCGATCGCCTGGAAGGATGACTGGGAGCGCTTCACGCTTTGGCAGCAGGGCATGACCGGATTTCCGCTGGTGGATGCCAACATGCGCGAACTGGCGGCAACTGGATTCATGTCGAATCGGGGACGGCAAAATGTTGCCAGTTTTCTCACCAAAAATCTGGGGATCAACTGGCAAATGGGAGCCGAATGGTTTGAGTCGCAGTTGATTGACTATGACGTGTGCAGCAATTGGGGCAACTGGAACTACACCGCTGGGGTTGGCAATGATGCCCGTGGTTTTCGCTATTTCAACATCCTGAAGCAATCCAAGGACTACGATCCCGACGGCAAGTACGTCAAACACTGGCTGCCGGAACTGGCAAACATTCCCACCGCTAAAGTACACGAACCCTGGAAGCTCCTGCCTGTCGAGCAACAGCGATTTGGCATTCGCCTGGGCGTTGATTACCCCAATCCGGTCGTGGATCTCTTCAAGTCTGCCCAAGCTAACGAGCGCATCTACAACGCCGCCCTTCAACAGACACCCGGTGTCTTTGGGTAGAACCACAGCACTTTCACACAGTCTCACAGACACTGGGTGTCTTAATCCCGGTGTCGCATCCCTTGCTTTATTAAAATGAGAATTGCTGATTAAGCCCTTATATTCGGTGTCATTTTGAATGCTTTAAAAGAGGCGCTGCGCTTGCTAAATCCCTATGACAGCTCCATCAAAAAATTATTAACCTGGCTAATTATCTGCCTGATCTTCCCGCTGATTTTCCTTAACGGATGGTTAGCCCTCAAGGTGTTTCAATACCTGCAACCCCTGGTTACGGTGTTCTCGCTGGCAGCCCTGCTGGCACTGATTCTCAACTATCCCACTCAGTTTTTACAGAAACGCGGCTTAAAGCGCAGTCAGGCAGTATCGCTGATAGTGCTGATTACCGTGGTGCTAGCGATCGCCCTGGGTATCACCTTAATTCCCATTCTGGCCGGAGACATTAGCGAACTTGCGCAACTCTTGCCGCAGTGGATTGAGTCCAGCAGCAAGCAGCTCCATCTGTTTGAAGCATGGGTCGCCAGTCGTGGCTTACCAGAAGACTTGAGCCAGATCGTGACGCAACTTGTGAATGGATTGTCTGGCGAGTTAGAAGCTCTGGCCGATCATGCCCTGACACTGATTCTGGATACCGTCGGCAACTTATCCGAAGCGTTGTTGACGATTGTCCTGACGTTTTATTTCCTGGCCGATGGCGAACGCATTATTCGCGAAATCTTTCATCGGCTGCCCGTAAACTGGGGGCCGCAAGTCGAGCGATCGCTCCGCCTCAATTTTCAGAATTATTTTCTGGGTCAACTGGCGATCGCCTTCCTGGTCGGTACCTTAATGACGATCGCCTTCCTCATTCTCCACATTCCCTATGCCTTACTGTTTGGCTTAACGATTGGGGTGATGGGGTTAATTCCATTCGGGGATCTCGTCACCTGCGCCATTATTAGCGTACTGCTGGCGTTTCAAGACTTTTGGCTCGGCGCGAAAGTAATGGTGGTAGCGCTGGCCCTCGACCAGGTTACAGATCAACTGATTGCACCGCGTTTACTGGGAACATTTACGGGGCTTCGTCCAGTTTGGGTGCTGATCTCGCTGTTAGTGGGCACCAAGATCGGGGGGTTACTAGGCTTGATCACAGCTGTTCCGCTGGCGAGTTTTATTAAAAATGCGCTGGACGGATTTGAGTCTCTCCCTCCAGACGTCGATCCGCTTGCTCTCACAGCCCAGGTGTTAGAGGGGGAGAGCAATAGCGATACTGCTCCGTCTGATCTGCTGGTCAAAGAACCAGATTAGGGTCTGTTTTAACGTGAATTCGATAGCGCCATTTCAGCCGCTCGTTGGGCGGCTGAAATGGCGCAGAAGGCTGCCCCGCACGACGCGCGGGGCAGCCTTCTGCACATTCGTCGAATTCACGTTCAGCACTCAACACTTTCAACTTAAAGGGGTGCTGTGCAACGCGCAGCACCCCTTTAAGTTGATTAACCAATCACATTATTCTTGAGGTTCAACCCGTTTAATAAACCAGGGTTTGACAAATTTCAGCTTGTGTTCAAACAGCATGGCGATCGCAATTCCCACTGCCGCTACCAGCAGCAGCACGACCCCTAGCTGAGCCACCAGAGTAACCAATTGCTCCAAAGGAACGAGCTGTCCCACAAAATAGGCAATGCTAACAGTGATAGAAGCCCAGGTTACAGCACCAGCCAGGTTGTAAAGGAAAAACTTGGGGTATGGCATTTTGGCGATTCCTGCTAGCGGGCCTGCAAAGATCCGCAGCAACGCGATAAAACGGCCCCAAAACACGGCTCTCGCAGCATTCTTACTAAACTGCTCACGAACCTTAATCAACTGCTCTTCCTGAATTCTGAACACGCGACCCACGCGAGTTAAGAGCGGCCATCCACCGTAAAATCCCAGCCAATAACCTAAGTTATCGCCAATTACAGCACCCGCTGTCGCGCTACCCATCACGAGCCAATAATTCAGCTCATCGCTTCCGGCCAGAAATCCACCCACCAGGGTAATCGTTTCTCCTGGCACGGGGATGCCCGTATTTTCTAATAAAATCCCCAGAAAAACTGCCCCATAGCCGTATTGATGCGCAATTTCCTGAATAGTTTCCAGCGAGATCAGCTCAAGAGACATGCAATACAGCCTTCGTAAAGTTTAATAAACCTCTCTCATGATCTTGACCTAGTATTCAGGATCATGTCAACGGGAAAATGGTAGATAACAAGCCATCTGCGTCAGCCTTATGGGATAGCAAAAGTGCGCCGCAAGTATTAATTTTACTTTTGTCTTGTTAATTACACTTTACACCTTATTTTCTAAAATCCCCTAAGCTCTCAGGATTCCGCTCCCGCTTCATGTTTCTTTGAAAATGTCAGCCTGATTGAAACCCCAATTATGCAATCTCGTGTAACCGATAGGTTTTTGGGAGAATCACCAAGTCCTGAATCGGTTGCTGGGTTAAGCACCGCCAATGGCAGGTAAACAGATTGGGTGATTGCGTTCCTATGCTAGCGATCGCCGGAGCCGCCGGAAATGGAAACAGTCGATCAAACCAGATACGATCGCCCTCCAGTCCCACTTGAAGCAAATAGGTCGCAGGGGAAGCCTGAAGCGATCGCAAAAGCTGCCCTCCCAACCGATAGAGCGATTGCCGCAAGCGATCGGGCAGATGGAGCGGTTGATAGTACGTCAGCGTATCCCAGTCATCCTGCGCACCTTGGACACCTGGGTTTTCTAAATTCTCTTCGGCCCCAATCACTTCCCCATACAATGGCCCTTTCGCGGTCAGCACTATCGGAAGCCAAAACTGGCCTGTGCCTGCTGAGACATTAAACAGTTGCTGAACCTGCTGCCGTAACCCGTCTACATCCCGGCAAGCCTGATACAACTGATTGGAGGCAAATGGCAAACCATCCGGCAGGTTCAACGTCAGTGGACAGATAATCGATTCGTTTAGAACTGGCTGTTTTAACGCCGCATCGGGTGAGAGCACATCAACAAGTAAGCGATCGCCATTTGATGAGACATCAGTGGCGATCGCCTGCTTGAGCGCTTCAATCATTCGATGTAGAACGGGCGAGGTTGTATCTCCCTGGCCGCCATCATCGACCTCAGCCAGGATGAGAACCTGCACTATACCGCATCGCTAAACGTGGGAACCGATGCAGGTTTTACCCCTCGCGGAAAGGTGGGCAGATCAATTTGAGTATTCCGGCGGCTGCGAACTGCTAACCGATAGCTCACGCTCTGCAACTCGGCATGAAGCTGACGATTTTCCCGTTGCAGCATGGCAATCTTGTCGCGAATCGGGGTCAGTCGCTCTGCAAACTTCTCGCGATAGATACGGGGTAGTTCTTGAACAACCTGTTCCAACATGCGAGAACGATCGGTCAACTCTTGCACCGATTGTCGGAGTTGATAGATCTCCGAATCGCGATCGGCAATCTGCTCTTGGTAGAACATCACCTGCTGCTCTACCCCTTGCAGTTGTTCCCGCAGCGCCCGCACCTCACTCATGTGACGCTCAGACACTTCTGGAGTGGGCATAAAGTTCGTGTTGCCCTTGACCAGTCGAAATAATTCTTGAGACAACTGCTGAACCAGTTGGTCTCGCATCTGTAGCTCTTCCCGCAGGCGGGCGGTTTCAGCTTGCAGCTCAGATGAGTTGATTGTCAGGAAGTGGGTCACGCTTTGGGTCACGGTACGGCTCCGATTGGCTGTGTAAGGTTTTCTTCCCAGCGACGAGGGGTTGAAGCGCGACGAATTTCTCGCCAAATCGCTGTTGCAGCTAATGTACCATCTGCGACGGCAATTGACACCTGATTTAGTCCTTCTTTTAAATCTCCTAGCGCAAAAATCCGGGGATGCGAGGTGCGACACATAGAATCAGTGACCAAATTGTGACCTTTTTTCTCCAGGTCAAAGCTTCTCAGGTATTCACTGTGATAGTGAGACCCCATCGCTACCAGCCCTGTTTCTAACTCGACCGTCGTGCCATCTTCCAGCTCCACTCCAGTCATTTCGTGGTTGTGACCGAGGAAGCGTTTAATCGGAGATTCGACCAGCGGAAAGCCGTGGTCTTGCAATTTCTGCCGCATCTCAGCACTTACGTTAAACAAGCCGTGGGTAAACACGGTGATATAGGGGGAAAACCAGTTCAGCACAAAGGCGGTGTTAATGTTTCCCTCCGAGTTAACAAACAGCCCACAGCGCTTGTCTGCAATTTCATAGCCATCACAGATCATGCAGACATGCAGGTTATAACCTGCGTAATCGTACACATTCTGCATGTCGGGCAATTCTGGCAGGCGATCGATAATGCCGCTGGCTGCAATCAAATACTTAGCGCGAAACACAGGATAAATGCTGTCTTGCTTGCCCACCTTCACTTTGACCGCAAACGTATCTCCCTCATCCTGCACATCCTCAACGAACCCCCGCAGATAATCGCCCCCCAGCGACAGCATATGCTCTGTGCCCTGGTTTAGAAGGTCTCGTCCAGGCGTTTCTGGAGGCAGCCCTAAATAATTTCGTAAATCTTGCATCCAAAACGATCGCCCCCGGCCTTTTTCGATCACAAGACACGACAGGCGATAGCGCTGGAGATAAATAGCAGCCGAGAGACCCGCTGCTCCGCCTCCCACAATAATCACGTCATAGAGATGGTCGAGGCGCTGATCCAGATTTTTCTTAGAGAGTTTCATCGCGTGCTCTCAGGGATGAGTAACTTCTTCTAGGGTAACTCCTTCTTCCGGCGGATTTACCGAGGACACTGAAAACCCAAGAAGGTGTGGGGTTTCGCTCCCAACCAGGGGTTTCACCCCTGCACCCCAATACTTCTCGCTTAACGCTCTAAAACCTAAATTAGGATGAAAGCGAACGGCTTTCATCCTAATTTAGGTTCTTAACCAAGAAGGATTGACTGCACTCCGTTACACTCGTTGCCAAGCTCCCGTTTAGTAACGAGCACACTAAAGTAACGAGAAGCGCACCCTGACAGGGTGCGCTTCTCGTCATTTATAGGCTTTTGAGTAGAGTATTTCTGCGACCTTACCATTTCAGCAGTTGATGTCCTGCCGGAACGGCAATGGTGCAAATTACCTTACGCCTTGGCAGCGGTTTCTGCCAACTCTTTAGGAGATTCTTGCTTAACTGTGAGATAGCGAATAACATCATCACTCAGTCGCATCGCGCGCTCTAGCACCGCTACTGTATTACCACCGCTTTGATAATTCATTTGAATGTAAACGCCTTCCCGCTGCTTATTGATTTCATAAGCCAGACGACGCTTACCCCGGTGTTGGGTCTCAATGTTGGTGGCACCTTGCTCTGTCAGGATGGTTTGGTATCGGGCGATCGCCTGATCTGTCAACTCATCTCCCAAATCAGGGCGAAGGATGTACATGGTTTCGTAGTAAGTCATAGAAAATCTCCTTATGGACAAAAGGCTTCTAGTACTCAACGACCTTTCTTGAAAGAATGGGAGAATTGATGCAGTTCTAACCCATCCACTTCTTGGCATTGATCTAGAAGCAAGGAATTTCCATCATATACCAGGTTAAAGTCGATCCACTATGGCTCAACGCTATGTCCGAGTACAAACCAAGGCTGGTCAGCTTCATTACGGTTTGCTGCATCTCGATCGTCGGGTGCAGGTATTGGATGCACCTCCCTGGTTAAAAGGACAGCTTACCGATCAGGAATTGGCCCCCGATACCTACCAGATTCTCGCGCCCTGTGCGCCGTCCAAAATTGTTGCGGTTGGCAAAAATTACCAGAAACACGCTGCCGAGATGGGCGGTGAGTTGCCCAAGGAACCCCTACTTTTCCTGAAGCCACCGACCACGATCATTGCTGACCATGGGACGATTCACTACCCACCGCAGTCGGAACGGGTGGACTACGAAGGGGAATTGGCGCTAATTATTGGCGATCGCTGTTCTCTCTGCACGCCCGACGAAGCCCGCACCAAGATTTGGGGCTACACAATCGCTAACGATGTCACAGCCAGAGATTTGCAGCGCAAAGACGGTCAGTGGACGCGTGCTAAGGGATTTGATACCTTTTGCCCGCTCGGCCCCTGGATTGTTCGCGAGATGAGCATCGGAGCACGTCTGCAAACGTTTCTCAACGACGGCCCAACGCCCGTTCAGTCGGCCCCCATTGATGAGATGAATTTTCCGCCCGATGTGCTGGTGTCCTACATTAGCCAGGTGATGACCCTGTTGCCCGGAGATGTCGTTCTAACAGGCACGCCAGAAGGCGTGGGGCCACTCCAGGTGGGCGATCGCGTTCGGATTGAGGTTGAGGGAATCGGCTCACTGGAAAATACCGTGATCCAGCGTCAGGTTGGAGAACCTGTAGCGGCACATTGAGAGCAGGGAAGGAAACAGAAGGCAGAAGGCATGTTCTTCTGCCTTCTGCCTTCAATTGGGAGTTTTGCGCCCCCGACGGGGGCGCAAAA
>DATNPS010000579.1:0-11623 GCA_036703095.1 Crinalium sp.
TCCATTGAGCCATCTCGCATTGAGCAAGTGCGCCGTCAAATGCCCTCACTGCAACACCGCGTGTTTGTTTAACGTGAGTCTCCAACAAGGGGGTAGTAGTGCGCTGCACTGCTACCCCCTTTGGGAAAACGAAAAGAAAACACGTTTTCTTAAGAATTCGACAAACGGGCTTTTAGGAGAGTTGCACGTCGCGTAACTCTCCTAAAAGCCCAATTTTGTCTGCACGTCGCACACACAAAATTGGGCTAACCGAGTTCACGTTAAATAGGGTTTTGTTGTTCTAGCTATCAAACTCATGCAGTCGGTCTATCCTCATCCTGTAAAGAAACATGTACATTAGACAGGATGAGTTCTGGCGATCGCATGGCTGATCCAACAGCCTGGGTGGCTTCCCTGCACCCAGTTCTTCTAAATTCATTCCCTGTACATTCAACGCCGCTACTGGCTACCGCACCTGATGCAGAGTCAGGCCCGTTTGTGTTGTTGGGTGTTTTGCTGAGCTTGATTGTGATTTATTTAGCGGCCAAAGTCGGTGGCGAACTTTGCGCCCGCGTCAACTTACCCTCTGTTCTAGGCGAACTGGTGGGTGGAGTCATTGTTGGCGTATCGGTCTTGCAGATTGTGGTGTTTCCAGAGGGGAGCAGTGCAGAAACTCCATCCCTTATCGTCAATCTGCTGAAAACGACAGCAGGGCTAAGCCCAGAAGCGGCGGCGGGTGTTTTTAGCGCTCAAAGTGAAGTTGTCTCCGTTCTAGCGGAATTGGGCGTGATCATTCTGCTGTTTGAGATTGGGTTGGAATCAGATCTGAAGGAATTGATTCGCGTGGGTCCCCAGGCGGCAGCGGTCGCCGTTGTGGGGGTTGCCGTGCCCTTTGCCGCTGGAACAGCAGGTCTGATTGCACTGTTTGGCGTGCCCACCATTCCGGCGGTGTTTGCAGGGGCCGCTCTCACGGCTACCAGCATTGGGATTACGGCCAAGGTTCTGGCAGAACTTCAGCGGCTCAGTTCGCGAGAAGGCCAAATCATCATTGGGGCAGCGGTTCTTGATGATGTGTTGGGTATCATTGTGCTGGCTGTAGTGGCCAGTCTGGCGAAGACGGGTGAAATCGAGATTGCTAATGTCATTTACTTGATCATTGGTGCCGCTATTTTTCTGATCGGATCAATTTGGTTAGGTCGGTTTCTCAGTCCTCTGTTTGTGGCATTGGTGAATCGATTGCAAACGCGGGGGCAACTCTTGCTGTCGGCATTGATTGTGACGTTTGTGCTGGCTTATATCGGTGCCGCCATTCAGCTTGAAGCAATTCTGGGCGCGTTTGCTGCCGGATTGATTTTGGCAGAAACTGAGAAACGGCAGGAATTAGAGGAGCAGGTGATTCCAGTTGCCGATATTCTGGTGCCCATTTTCTTCGTAACGGTTGGGGCCAAAACCGATGTGAGTGTGCTGAATCCGTTTAATCCAGAGAATCGGGAAGGGCTGATTATTGCGGCATTTCTCATCGTGGTGGCGATCGTTGGTAAGGTCGTCACTGGGTTAGCCGTATTCGGTCAGCCCAATATTAATCGGCTGGCGATCGGGGTTGGCATGATTCCACGCGGCGAGGTGGGCCTGGTGTTTGTCGGTGTCGGTTCGGCAACGGGAGTCTTGTCGAAGCCATTGGAGGCCGCCATTATTGTGATGGTGATTCTGACGACGTTTTTGGCTCCGGCAATGCTGCGAGTCGTGTTTCAGCGATCGCCCGACAGCACGACCAGCGAACCTTCTACAACGATTCTGGAAGGCTCAAACAATCCGCCGTTAGTCACCACTACCGCATCCTCAGCCGTTGGAGAGCTTGAAAATGTAGAGTCCATTCAAGACCCTTAGGAGCATGGGTAGATTAAAACCACGCGAATTGGATAGCCCGATTTTGCGTGCGCGATGCGCATACAAAATCGGGCTTTTTGGAGAGTGGCGCGTCGCGCTACTCTCCAAAAAGCCTGTTCATCAAATTCGCGCTAAACCCAAAATCAAGTTTCGGGGTTTTATTAAATCCACGATGCTTAGCATCTAGATACCCGGTGTCTGAAAACGCCCTGATGCGAGATTGAATAGCGTGTATTTAAAGGGAAAACTAAGACTGTTAAAAGCTTGCTATGCTCTAAGGTGCTCTTATACAGGGAGTCACGGCCTCCAAGGATGAGTTGCTCGTTGAGCCTCCCAAACTTTATTTCTTCACCTGTATTCGTTGAGATTAGCAGCAATTCTGCTCTTGAAACCGATTATAGATTCTGCGTTCCTACATGGGTGGGCAGAACCCGCAATCGGTGGCAGTGCAAACTCACCGCGAGTTTGCACCATAGCAATCGAAGGGTTTGTTAAGACGGAGTGCAGGGGGAGAACCCCCGACTGGGGGCGAAGCTCCCACATCCCTCTGTCCAAACTGCCTCGGCGGTTGCCATACCAGCATAAATAATGGCTTGAAGTATGATGGCCCTATTGCAGCTACATCGAAGTGGCGTTCATTCGACAAACGTGCACCCTCTTGCCTTCGTAAAGCACCGAACAAGACAGTGTGCCATTAGCCATACACTCTGTGGCTAAAATGGCGCTATCGAATTTACAACCGTGGATTTTTTGGGTCTTGGTATGCCAAAAAACTGCGATCGCATAGCTGCAAATTCTTAAAGTCGTGGTATCTTCCAACCTAGTCTTTAAACGCCATCTTTCTATGCCAACTCGTCCGTTATGCGCTGTGTTGCAAGGTTATGGCAACAGGGCGCGATCTAGTTCCGCAAGAGGCTTACAGTGAGATTTTATTGGCTACTTCCCAGTGTCTTGGGTATTTTAGGCAGTCTGTTGCTATCTTCCTCAGCAGAAGCCGCTACATTACAGTTTTGGCGTTTTAACACCAACGACAATCGGCTGATTTTCACCACCGATGAGGGCGTGCAGCCAAGGGCACAACTCTTATCCAATCCAACTCGGTTGGTGATTGATTTGCCAGATACTACCCTTGGGCGATCGCTGGTTAACCAGGCGGTCGGAGGTGCCATCCGAGAAGTACGGGTTGCCCAGTTTGATGCTCAAACCACCCGACTCGTGATTGAACTAAATCCGGGCTATACCCTCAATCCGCGAGACATTCTGGTGCGGGGGACGACGCCGACGCAATGGGTTGTGCAACTGCCAACACCAGAGCGAGAGTCCGGCAGCTATCCACCTGCGGCAACGACATCCCCCTCAACTCGTCCCTCCAGCACACCTGTTGCTGGAGGCGCTACTCAGATTGAAGGGGTACGGGTGACACCCGATGGATTTTTCATTCGCACGACGGGTGGTTCTCCAGAGCTTGAAGTCGAACGCAGTCGCGATCGCCGCCAGGTCAATATCGATTTAGCCAATACCACCCTTTCACCTCGGCTAGAGCAGCGAGACGTGCAGGTGAACGGAAATGGGGTTAACCGCATTCAGTTCACTCAGGCCGAAACCAATCCGCCGACTGCCCGTATCACGCTTGATTTAGCCAACGAAGAGATTGATTGGCAGGCCAGCGTCAGCGGTTTAGGTGGAATCGTGATCATTCCCGTCGGGAGTATTGCAGAAACTCCGCGATCGTCTGATCCGCGTCATAACGACGATGACTCTCCCCAAGTTCGACCGGAGCAGCCCCAAATCGCCACTATTCAGGGTATCGAGCTGTCGGGAGACGGATCGCAACTCGTGATTCGGGCCGATCAACCAGTCACCTTCACGAGTGGGTGGGACCGCGCCACCACTTTCTATCGCATCACCGTTCCGTCGGCTCGTCTAGCACCGAGAGTGACAGGGCCACGATTGCCGCAAGGTAGCTCACTGCTCAGCGTGCGCCTGCGTCAGGAAGATAATAATACGGTGTCGATTCTGGTGCAGCCAGCGGCAGGAGTGCGCATTGGTGATGTGAATCAGCCGTCTAGCCAACTGTTGGCTCTATCGCTAGAGCGCAACCGTCCAGTTCAGCCCCCTCCCATTGGTCGCCCCAATACTCCACCATCGTCGGCAGGCCCCTTACCCAGCGTGCGAAATGGCCGCATTGTGGTCGTCATTGATCCGGGGCATGGTGGCTCTGATCCAGGAGCGATCGGGATTGGTGGACTGCGCGAAACGAACATTGTGTTACCGATCGGCCTTCGGGTAGCAGAATTACTGCAACAGCAGGGCGTTCAGGCCATCCTCACGCGTCGAGATGAGCGAGATGTAGAGCTAGATCCGCGTGTGCAAATTGCAGAGCGAGCCAATGCCGACCTGTTTGTCAGCATTCACGCGAACTCCATCAACTTAAGCCGACCGGATGTGAATGGCATTGAGACCTACTACTACTCTCCTGAAGGGGCGCGGTTGGCTCAAGTGGTTCACAGCAACGTGATTCGCGGAACAGGCATGATTGATCGAGGCGTTCGACGCGCCCGATTCTATGTCATCCGGAATACGACGATGCCCTCAATCTTGGTGGAGACTGGTTTTGTAACAGGTGCGCAAGATGCACGCCTGCTTTCTGATCCAAATTTTAGAGATCAGATGGCAATGGCGATCGCTCGCGGTATCCTGCAATATATTCAGCAAAACTTCTAAACAAAACTTCTTACTCCTTGATGCAAATCTCCATTCCTGTTTCTACCAGTTCTCATTCATCTGAATCTCTGAGTGCTCATTCTCATTCTGGCCTGAAGGCAACGTCAACCTTTCATGGAGAGCCACCCATACCGGGGCATAGCGACCCTCAACGGGCCAAGATTGGCGTATTTGATAGCGGCGTAGGCGGACTGACGGTGTTGCGAGAGCTGTATCGCCAACTGCCCCATGAAACGTATCTCTATTTTGGCGATACGGCCCGATTGCCGTATGGCAATCGCTCTGCGGCTGAGATTCTCCAGTTTGTGCGCGAGATTCTCGTATGGATGCAGGCACAGGGCGTCAAGATGGTGATTATGGCCTGCAATACCAGTTCTGCCCTAGCACTGGAAACCGTGCGCGCGGAATTTGATATCCCAATTTTGGGTGTCATTTTGCCTGGAGCACGGGCGGCAGTTCAGTATGGCAAACGCATTGGTGTGATTGCCACGCCCGCTACGGCGGCCAGCAATGCCTATCGGCAGGCCATTACTGAAATTGACCCCTTGCGGCAGGTCTGGCAGGTTGGCTGTCCGGAGTTTGTGCCGTTGATTGAGCAGAACCGCGTGCATGAACCGTATACACGGGCGATCGCACAAGAGTACCTATCCCCTCTGCTCGATCTGCGGATTGATACTTTAATTTATGGCTGCACCCACTATCCGCACCTGGAGCCAGTTCTGCGGGAGCTTTTACCGTCCGATGTGCGCCTGGTAGACCCCGCCGTGCACGTTGTCCATGCCGCCGCTCAGGAACTTGATTTGCTGGGCCTAAAGAGTACTCGTCCGGCGCTTCCTACTCGCTTTTGTGTCAGTGGGCATCCGGCCCAGTTTACTCGTCTGTCGGCTCAATGGTTAGGCTTTACCCCTCAGGTGGAGCAGGTCAGCATGGGCAGCAAACCGATCGCCCAACCCATTCCCGCAGAGTCGAGCGATAGTTAGACTGACGTGAATTCGACGAACGCGCAAAAGCATACCCCGCGCGTCGCACGGGTATGCTTTTGCGCCATTTCAGATGCGTGTCGTGCGGCTGAAATGGCGCTATCGAATTCACATTAAACTGTATAGAAATATAGCTCTATTCATTCGGGTTAGGACGGGGTGCAGGGTTTACAGCCCTGGTTGGGGCGAAGCCCCAAGGCCCCCTTGCTTTTCGAATGGCTACAGCTATACAAAGAAGGGTGGAGCACACAATGCATACTCTACCCTCCTGCGTCATATTTAATTTTATAGATCCTTCAACAGCAAAGAATGGATCAAGATCCATACGTCTTCATTGAAGGGGTTAAGCGCGCGATCGCTGTACCAGCATCAGCAATACATAAATCACCAGGAGATAGCCTGCCGCCAGGATAGGAATAATGAGAGGAACGCCGTCGTAAGTCATAGCTCAATGTAGGAGGGGGGTGCGGTAACTGGAATAAAAATTAGAAGATGTAGAAGCAAAAAATATCAAGCCGTCATAAAAACAGCACGACAAAGCAGCGAAGCCGTGACTAAACGCCACATGCGATCGCCCTTCCATTGCATTCAATGGAAAAACTGTTGCACTACCTCAGGTACTGACACTGGATGCTCAGAAACCAAAACTATGAGCCGGACTTAGAGCAAGCTCTGATCCGTCTCTATTTCAACCATCTAAGCTATCCAGCAACAGAGACATCCAACGAACAAACCAGCGAGTGGCTTATTCCGATGTCTCTTACCATTTCCATCAGACCTGAGTAGCTACGCAGAACTACCGTTGCCGGATTTATGAAATTTTGAAATCTCTATAGATTAGACTAACACAAGATTTCTCATCAAAGCCTCCTTTTTGAAAAAAAATTAAGCCGACTTTGAAGACGTAAAGCCTTTATCTGTCTTGGGTTAGAGGCATTTGTAACTAGCCTTTGCGGAGTGCTTAATAATACTTAACGAGATCAAGCTGAAAATCTGCTGGGGAGGCGACTAGCAGGGCAAAAGACGACTTCTTAGCCAGGACTCGGTTTGTCCATCACTCTATATAAAATTGCCTTATATCAGTGAGTTCCCGATTGTGCTATTCCAACGGCTCTATGGCATAAGGTGAATTCGATTGCGCCATTTCAATCGCCCGACGAGCGGCTGAAATCGCGCAAAATTTTGCCCCACGCTTAAGCGTTTACACCAGCAATTCTCATAATGCAAATTGGCAGCAGTAGAAGCCTTCCTGCGACGCGTGTCTACTGCTGCCAATGCTCGCTTTCACGGGTTCAGCGGGCGCGCAAATCCTACAATCATGTTTCAAAATGAGAATTGCTGCTAACTTTAAGCATTTACGCCCATAAACAATGGGCTTGTCTTAGAATAAACACATGATATGTAAAATTTCGTAACTATTCAGGCTCTAATTAATCCATGACTTCAGCCACCTCTCTTTTTTCCCCCGTTGAAGCTGACTTGCGTCTGCTGACAGAGAACCTGAAGCAACTGGTGGGTGCACGACATCCCATTCTGTATGCGGCAGCAGAGCACCTCTTTGGGGCGGGAGGAAAGCGGTTGAGACCAGCCATCGTGCTGCTGATTTCCAGGGCTACGATGCCCAACCAGGACATAACCCCTCAACATCGGCGGTTAGCAGAGATCACCGAGATGATTCATACCGCCAGTCTGGTTCATGATGACGTGGTGGACGAGTCAGAGCTGCGTCGGGGGGTGCCTACCGTTCACAGTAGTTTTGGAAATCGCGTGGCCGTTTTAGCTGGTGATTTTCTGTTTGCTCAATCATCCTGGTATCTGGCAAATCTGGACAACCTGGCTGTGGTTAAGCTGTTGTCAGAAGTCATCATGGATCTGGCTGAAGGTGAAATTCAGCAGGGGCTAAACCGCTTTGATACCAGCCTTTCCATTGAGGCGTATTTAGATAAGAGCTATTACAAAACGGCATCTCTGATTGCGAATAGCTGCAAATCAGCAGGGCTATTGAGCAGTGTTTCTACCGAAATGGCTAAGAATTTGTATAGCTATGGTCGCCATATTGGCTTGGCGTTCCAGATTGTAGACGACATTCTGGATTTCACAGGCTCGATTGAGGCTCTGGGTAAGCCCGCCGGATCGGATCTCAAGAGTGGCAATTTAACGGCTCCAGTGCTCTATGCCCTTGAGGAAAAGCCGTATCTGGAAGTGCTTATTGAACGAGAGTTTGCCCAAGAGGGCGACTTAGAGCAGGCTCTTGCGCTTGTGAAAGATAGCCGGGGGGTAGAACGGTCTAGAGAACTGGCGGCCCACCATGCCCAGTTAGCTGCTCAACACTTGTCCGAATTATCACCTACAGAATCTCGTCAAACCCTAATTAATTTGACGGATTATGTCTTGAGTCGGTTGTATTAGCTTTTAGGTCATTTTTAGGACTGCTCTTTCACATGGCAGGACTCAACCTAAAACATCGGTACAATGGCCCGCCGAGACGTTTAGGATCGGGGATTTAATAAAACCTGAAACTTGATTTTGGAATGTGCGGCTCTGCCGCACGTTCCAAAATTAAAAATTTGGTTTTAATGTATCCATGATCCTTAGGACAGAACGGGGAGAACTTCGTCCAGCCAGGGGATTCACCCTTGCCCCTATCCTCACTCGGATGACTACGGCTGTAAATCCCGAAAATTGAGTTTAGTCGTTCTGGGTATACCGAAGTGATTAAACTCAACTTTCAGGGTTTACAATACTTCGGGATGTATCTTTAGGGCTAGGCAATATCTGGCGGAATGGCTGGAGTGCTTTTCAGGGTTTGCAGGTGTAGTTGAATCAACTGTTGCAATTCTTGACGTGTGACTTCCGTTCCGGCATTAGGATTGCCAGGTTCTTCAAAGAAGACTATGCTATCGACGGTTTGCATTGCTACCATTTGAAAGAGGATGTGTGTCACCCAAACAGGGATTGCAATTACCTGAGGATCTTTGGCATAAGGTCCCGACGACGCGTCTTTAAGGGTGGGAAACGCGTAAATCACATTTTTTGACACACTAGATTGGGTTCGGTGACTTAGGGTGGTCATGACCCAATTTTGCTCAAGCGTTTGTAAGACATAGTATTGAGGGTGCTTGAGTTGTCCGGCAACCAGTTTCAAGGCTGGAGCGATCGCCTTGATTGCATCTGGGGTGGTGCCGTCCTGGGGAGCATTGTCAATTAGAACTTGAAGTTGTTCGTCGAGATTCATGATTACGCTGGCGATAGGGGCCATTTTCTTTTCAGTCTAGACCAGACTGATTTTCATCAGTCTAGACCAGACTGGATAAGCCAGACTGACAACTGGAACCGCGTCTCCGTCTCGCTACGAATCTGGATCAATCATTGCCTAGTGTCTGGGTTGGGCTGTTGTGCATCAGGGTGTCCAAGACGAATGGAATGACAACAGGGAACATTTACCACGCATTTCCCAGACTTGATGACTAACTTCGTCATCGTAAAAAATAGTTCACTTTATATATCGTTCACACATCAACTGTGGATCAGGAGAGGTTGCGAGTCCGCTCGCAGTCAGGGGTTTCACCCTACACTCCGGTTTAACTGCACTCAAGATCGTTATAGTCTGCGTTGGTTTTTAAAAACGAATGCAAGAAATTGATATAGATTCTTGCGATCGCAAATTAGTGTGTTAGTTTTGTAGCGACCATTAGCCATCAGGGGGGAGACTACACAAGGCGTGGAGGCAATTTTTCAGCTATTGTTTGGCGAGCTTAAACAGGCCACTCAAGCATCTGAACGAAACTGTCGGGATGTGGCAACTCGTGTTACCGCAGAAGTCACCCGCATTTGTTCAGAAAGCAAGCGCATTCAATCATCTGGGCAGGTTGACACCTGGTTGACAACCCTGGCCCGTCATCGGCTTAAGCAATGCCTCAAATACTATCAGCTTGGTTCTCATCGGGGGCGTGTCGAGCTACACAGTACACTTAGCGCTGTGGTTTATCGCTACATTACTCCACCGCAGGTGCAGTCTAGCTATCAGGCCCGGTTGACGCTGATCGAGGATTTCCTTCAGGGGTTTTACATTGAGGCGCTGAATGCCTTCCGTCGGGAAAATCAGCTTCCGCCGACGTACCGACCTCGAACGCTATTGGAACTGGCCGAATACATGGCGTTTACAGAACGCTATGGTAAACGCCGAATTCCACTGCCGGGGCGGCGCAGTCAGCAGTTGATCATTCTGCGGGCACAAACCTTTTCACAACAACAACCGCCCGAAACAGCGGTTGATATTGAGCAAGCTGCCGAAGGCGCATCGGGTGAATCAGATCAAACCCGCAATGCCGCTCCAGTGCAGCAAGTGCGTGAACAAATGGTGGCCCAGGAACCCGAACCTACGGAGGATGCCCTCCGACATGCGGTTGTTACAGAATTGATGGCCTACCTTGAAGAACGGCAGCAGCATGATTGTGCCGACTATTTTGCCCTGCGGCTACAAGATTTGCCTGCCAATGAAATTGAAACTATTCTGGGGTTAACCCCGCGTCAGCGCGATTATCTCCAGCAGCGGTTTAAATATCATTTGATTCGGTTTGCGCTGTCACACCATTGGGAACTGGTGCATCAATGGCTGGAGGCCGATTTGGAACGTAATTTTGGCCTCACGCCACAGCAGTGGCAAGTCCTGCAATCGCGCATTAACGCGCAACAGACGGAACTGCTACACCTTAAAAAACGAGACATGCCGGAGGGGGCGATCGCTCAAGCATTGGGGTGTACTGTTACCCAAGTTCAAAAACAATGGTCAAAATTGTTGGAACAAGCTTGGGAAATCAGAAATAATTTAGTATCCGGAGCAGGGACCGCAACCGATGAATAAGGATTTAGAAGCCATAAATAACTTCCTGGCTTGGCTGTTGCAAAGTACGACTTCAACCGAGATGTCATCAGGGGAAAGTTCCATGCGTGGAACGGGTTGGAGCGATTCTACAGCAGCAGATTTACAATTCGATTCAATAGATCCGCTCGATTCTGAAGAAATCAGGGTTTTGCCTACTGATTTAGCGGGATCGACCCCATTTTCGTTTCCAGAAATGTCGTCATTTCGACCAGGAGATATACCTGCTGTGCAAGACCGTTTTCATACACTATTAAAGCGTCGGCTTCGCTCTGAAATCGAACGCAAGCCGCCTCTGTTCCCCTGGGAGTCGGAGGTTTATGAGTATGAGTCTGAGGTTCCAGACCTGGTTCCATCAGGATTAGTTCCCACGACCCCCTGGGTAACTCAACTGAAGAACCTCAACTTACCTGTTCCGATGCCTGAGGCTGTCCTGGCTCAGTTGTTTGAGCGATGCCAAGAGCTTGTACAGTCTTCGCTCCAAGAAGGAGTTAAGCTAGTCCGGGCTGTGGAGTCATTCTTCCCTGGCCATGCTCAAGCCTTAAACAACCTGGCTCCCTTGGCAATGGCTGTTCAAAGAGAGGCGAAGGACGGAGATCAGCCGAAATATCCTACTCCAGCACCTGGTTTTCCGAGCCATTACGAAGTTGCTACACAACCCCAGCAAATGGTGTTGTCCTTGTTAGCCGCTCGTGAAATTATGGATTCTCTAAAGCTAGTGGCATCACCCGCTCGGCCTAAAGCTGAACGTCAGTGGATTACGAATTTTGGCCCTTTAACCCTGTCCGTTGAGTATTCTGTCTCATCTGAGCAACTTCGCGTTCATGCGCAATTGCCAAATGCAGGCAATATTCGTATTGAGGGAGGGGAAGCTCAGGCCACCGCTCAGCGGTCTACGTTGGGTGCCTTGAGTGTGGAACTGTTTGATGTTGCTCCAAATCAAACCTATACCTTAGAAGTTCGATTGGGAGTTGACCAAGTCCCTCTCGTGTTTGTGGTTCAACCCAAGTTGGACTAAGGTGATGAGCGACGAATGAATTGGATGAATAAGTTGCAGGCTTCAGGCTGCATCTAGCATCTACCTAATCCGCTCATTTGTATCTACTTTGTTTTGATAAAATTCATCCACGTTGAACACCCCTCCCGTTTTGCCGCGATGGCTCGTTAGGAT
>DATNPS010000585.1:0-19700 GCA_036703095.1 Crinalium sp.
GGTTTTAATTCGTTCGCGATCCTTAGCACTACTTGTTCGCTGATCCTGGCTCTGTCAACTGACGATGTTGTTCTGCATTAATCGTATCTGGCAAAACCTTACTCACATTGCCCTGAATCTTGGTCATTGGTGAGCCTGCAATGATGGCATCCTTACCTGCCATCAGAGCTTCAAATCCTTGTTTAGCGACCTCTGCCGGATCATCTTTTTTGTTTGCACCCGCTTTGGTATCATCCATTCCAGCCCGATGGAAAAAGTTGGTATCCGTCGGCCCAGGCATCAGCGATGTAACAGTAACACCCGTGTCCTTTAACTCGTTGCGAATTCCTTCCGCAAAGGAGTGAATGAATGCTTTAGAAGCCGCGTAAACCGCCTCGAAAGGCCCTGGCATTAAAGCTGCGATCGAGGATGTAAACAGAATTCGCCCCTTACCGCGATTCACCATATCCTTAACGACTCGTTTCGCCAAATGAACCGATGACACAACGTTCAGGTTAATCAGATTCAATTCATCCTTCAAGTCCGTTTCATGGGCAAAGTCACCGCCAACCCCAACCCCTGCATTGATGGCGATCGCCTCCACGGGACGTCCTGTCGCTTGAATTTTGTTGTAAAGCGTCTCAACGCCCTCGTAAGTAGCCAAATCAGCCTGCACCGTTTCCACTTTAGCGTTCAGACCTTTCAAGGTCTGAGCCGCTTCATCAACGCTAGGGCCAGTTGCAGTCACGAGGAGATCAAACCCGTTTTGAGCAAATTGTTTAGCGAGTTCGTAGCCAATACCATTAGAAGCCCCTGTTACAACGGCGAGGGGTCGTGTTAACGAACTTGTCATCACATTTAAATCCCAATATAGCTATGTCATACGCCGTGCCACTAACTCAAGTTTCTTGTGAGCTAGAGACAGTGTATGAACTGTGTCTTCAATCTTTTCGATCGTAAGAAGGGTGAGAGGCGATAACGTCTTTCTTATGACAGATCGCTAATGTTAATGCTAATGAAGCGTGAATTCGACGAATACGCAAAGGTGTCCCGCGCGACGCGTGGGACACCTTTGCGCCAATCTAGCCGATTAGCACTTGGTATGGCAACCAAGGGGTTGGTTAGGACAGGGTGCAGGGGTGGAACCCCTGGCTAGGGGCGAAGCCCCTACACCCCCTTTGTCTTAACTATCTCCTCGACTGCTATAGTTATGATATTCCAGTTAACGAAGACCAAATCCCCTGCCACCACGGGATTAACTGACTCCGAAGCTGAGGCAGTTGAGGCAACTGTTGGCGAATATCCTGTATATTCCATCGCGTTAAACGAGCCAGAGTTTGCGCTTCCTGTTCCTGGCGTTGACGCAACGAACGGCGGTATTCCCATCCAGCCGAGCAGTTTAGATTGCCTGTAAATGGATGCCGCAAAATGTAGCGTCCCTGAAAAAATTCCTGGTTTCGGGTTTGCTGAAACATCAGATCTTCTGGGAACTTGTTGCGGGTATAGCGCACATGCAATCGAGTTAAAAAGACACGAGTAGGAGCACTCGATCTAAGCCAGAACACACCCGCCTGACGCAATTCGTCAGGATTGAGCGGTTGAGCGGAACAGGGGTCACAGCCGCCCATATCCCAGGCATATTCCATAAACGCAATGTTCTTGCCTTCGCGCGTGTACGCCGTCTCAAACATTGATTTGTAGAAATCGCTGAATTCGTCTTTCACAAATACAGGAATCTCTGCATTGGAAGGAACTTTGACAGTGCGATAGTTTGACACTTCAACCTGTCCTTCGGGCGACAGCAGGTAAACAATCAAATCCTGCTCCGATTGGGCATTCACCATTCCCAGTCGAATCGGCAGCATAAACCGGGGCGAATCGTAGCTAATCTTTAAAGGACGCAAGGATTGATAACCAGATGATTCAAAAGCTTCCAGATTCACCTTTGCGACAAAGAACTTCATCCCTTGCCGAATGTAAGGGCGCAACAGCTGTCTTGCCCCTCGCGGAATCTGGTAGCCATTCTCGATCAGCCAGGTTTCCAGACCGCCCGACTCTCTCGCACTGAGGATGAGAATGTCATATTCACCCACGGCAAATTGAGCTTCTACCGTAACCCCCAACGCCGCATCTCGTCGTCGGCTACCTGATCCCTGTGAGTTCCCATGCCCCCTAGCAGACGGTACAGCAAGCTCATCGTCATATACGGGAGCACAGGGGTCGGGGTCAAAATATTCAACCAGACGAGGGGCACTAAAGGCATCTAACCGCTCCATGATTTGCGGATTGGCCACTTCCACCTGATTTTCGCGCAGCACGACAGGCACCGGAACCACAAGGGCAAAATCTCTCACTTCTCCTTGATAGTCATTCGCCATTGTTAAAACCGTGTGATTGCCACTGCGAGCGATCGCCACCTGAGAAGCGCGGTTATAAAGGCTGGCATCGGCCTTAGCGACATAGAATCCACAAAACGCCCATGCTTTGGGAGCCATCCATAAACAGGAAACGATCGCAGCCAGCAGGATCACGAGCCGAAATAAGTGTTTCATACGTTACGCCGGAGTACTTGATGGGTCTTGTAGAGATAGTGGCCGCTCATTCCACTCAAAACGAGACGACGGAAAGAGCAGGTCGAGCAACGGACTGAGAGGAGCCAATACAAACAGCGACCAGAACACAGCCGTAGACAAAAAGCAATAATTACGCAACACGAAAGTTAGGAGAGCAATGGCGATCGCCCAGATAATTCGCCCGATTCGAGCATTGGGAATCGTGCGCGGATCGGTAATCATAAACAAAGCAAAAAGCAGCAAAGAACCGCTCATCAGGCGATGCAACCAGACATCCCACGTCCAGCCCAGCCAGAGATTGCGAACTGCTTCTAACCCAGCATACCCACCTAAAAACGCAGCGGTCGTATCCCATCGTCCTACGCGCTGCAACACCAGCCCGCCCGTACTCAAAAACAAAAGTGCATACCAGGATTCTTCACCCCATTGCCCCGGAGATACCCAGGCATCCTGAGAGAAAGTTAGGGCTGCAATAATGCCAACATTAGCCGGATTAAATACATGTTTACCGCGCAGCCGCAACACAAATTTGCTGGCGATCGCCACAACTCCCGCCAACATCATCGTGCTGTAATGCCCCGTTCGCAATAATAAGCTCAACCCCAACGACGTAATCAGAGCGCTGGGGAGTGTATTTAGCAAACTATTAATTTGAAAGCGTGAAATCGCTGTTGCAATTACTCCAGTCTCTTGCTGAAGCGTTGCACATTCTGTTTCTGATATCTCACGGTTCTGATTTGTGAATGCAGAACAGATCCATTGCGTCAGAACACAAGTAGCGATCGCAACGAGAATCATATCTGGCCGAAATGTCCAGTCTCGTGATCCAATTCCAGCTAATAGAAATATAGATAAAAAGCAAATTTGGTAAAGTCGAGCATCAGAAAATACCATAAATGACAACACGACAAATCAATCAGCGCTATTATGGCGCGCTTCCGATTTAATCCGTCATATCGTTACAGTTTCAGTAACAATCGCTTCGATCCGTGTGATCCTTTTAGATCACTTGAAAGTGCTTTAGGACTTGACTTTGTTGTGTTGCCAGATGCAGCCTATGCATGTTTAGACATGTACAAAGTTGTCATAACTTGACACAATTTTAGGCAAACTTTTAGGCCATGAGATTTTTAGAATCAAAAGCGGGTCAGCAATTCTCATAGGCAATGGCAATGGGCAATATTTCCGAGCACCCCTCAAAATCAGCGGACGAACCGATCGCACGCTACTGGAGACTGAGTGTTAACCCTTTCTTAGCACTCAGTCCTCAGCACTTTTTATTGCTCTGCAAGCATCTTGTAAATTTCACGCTTGGCTTGAACCAGCAGATCGCGCACTCGATTAGTTTGCTCTGGATTACCACTTCGAGCAATTTGAGTGACCGCATCATTCAATTCCGTTAAAGTACGCCGCAACTCCATCAATTCAGAGGATTTGTCCTCTGAAAACCTGTCGCGGGGATTTCTTGAATGAGAGTGCGGGGAGCGATTACTCAGGAATTGTCTACCGCTCTCTGTAATCGTATACACCCGTTTGCTATCAACATCCTCACTGGTTAAATACCCACCCTCTTCCAACATTTGAAGCGTTGGATAGACCGAGCCGGGACTGGGACGACGAAAGCCACCCCGACGCGCTTCTAGCTCTTTCATCAATTCGTAACCATGCTGGGGACGCTCAGATAGAAGCTCCAGCAAAATGAATTTGATGTCGCCGCGACGAGTTCGCGGTTCATCTCCCCAGTCGCCACCAGGCGGCCCCCCATGTCGATATCGTCCACTCATAAACAATGGATGACCCAGCCCTTCTCCTGCCCACGCAGGCTCGGCAAAACGAGGATGAAATGGTTTAAACATCCGTTACTCCCTACTTTTTGAATATCACGATATATCGTTTACTTTTAAAATCTATCGCGATATATCGGATTCGTCAATCCGAGGCTTACGTTAACAGCAATTCTCATTTTGAAACCGATTGCGGGTTTGGCGCGCCCGACGGGCGCGCCAAACCCGCAATCGGTGGCAGTGCAAGCTCGCCTTAGGCGAGCTTGCACTGCCACCGATTGCATACTGAGAATTGCTGGACGGGAATTCGACGAATGAGCTTTTGGAGAGTGGCACGACGTGCCACTCTCCAAAAGCCCGATGTTGGGTGCGCGTCGCGCACCCAACATCGGGCTATCGAATTCACGTTAATGTGACGTGAATTTGACGTTTGAAAGCCCGATTGTCAAATTCACGTTATTACACGGCTAAAATGACGCTATTGACTAGACTTCTTACACATCAAGATGGACAAATGCTGACAACTGTCCACTCCAATTCAGACAATCCACTCTGCAAGAGGTTTAATTTACGTTAGATTCAATAGCAAACGAGCAACCGTGTAAAATTTTGTGTGTTTATCGACGTTTATCTAGGAACGCTATAGACCAAGCTATTACACCAGTCGCACCAATTTAGGATAAGGGAACATATGAGCGAAGGTTGGTATATTGTCAAGCAAGAAGATGGACACTGTGAAATTCTTTCGGCTGTCCAGATTCAACTGAAGAGCAACAAATCAGGGATGGACTCTTCAGAGATGGAGAAATGGGGACCATTTGTATCAGAGGCCGAGGCGATCGCCCGTCGAGTAGGTTTGATTCGCTCTGGCAAATGTCAACCGCTCTAAAACAACGTTAATCCAAAGACAGGGCTTTTGAGTGGAGTCACGCGACGCGTGACTCCACTCAAAAGCCAATCTTGTGTTGACTAGATTCGCTAAGGCGTTGAACTGGCTTGTTGCTGTTGCTGGTGCTTGGCAATTTCCTGACCTAACACTTGTAGTGCTCTCGCATACTGAGGGTCAGCAGAGGTACC
This sequence comes from Crinalium sp., assembly GCA_036703095.1. GTDB lineage: Bacteria > Cyanobacteriota > Cyanobacteriia > Elainellales > Elainellaceae > DATNPS01. The sequence continues at coordinate 5,414 of DATNPS010000585.1, forward strand.
AACGTCTTCTCGATGCTGCACCAGTGCCTCTCGCTGCTGATCCGTTAGCTCGATTACCACATCCGGCGCAATGCCAGCATGGTTAATATCGCGTCCACTTGGCGTCAGATACTTGGCGACCGTGACGGCAAGACCGGAACCATCTCCTAATCCACGCACGGATTGCACCAGCCCTTTACCAAAGGTTTGCGCTCCCACCAGCACAGCTCGATGGTTGTCTTGCAGCGCACCCGACAGAATTTCACTGGCACTGGCAGAGCCACCATCCACCAGCACCACCAACGGTTTACTGGTTAAGGCAGTGCCATTGGCCGACTGCTGATCTGATACCCCCTGGCGATCGACCGTGGATACAATCGTGCCTTGCTCGATCCACATGCGGGCAATGTCAATGCTGGCATACAGCAAGCCACCTGGGTTAGCCCGCAGATCCAAAATATAGCCCGTTACATTTTTAGACTCTAAATCTTCGATCGCCTGCTTCATCTCATCTGCTGCATTCGCGCTGAATTGAGTCAGACGGATGTAACCCACTTTTCCGGTGGGCGAGTCTTGCAACGTATAACGAACAGGATGCAGCTCAATTCGAGCGCGCTCCAACCGGAAGTCTAGTTCTTGCTCACCCCGTTTTACCGTTAGCGTTACCTCACTGCCAGCAGGCCCGCGAATCAGTGAGACAGCCTGGTTTACATCCATGCCTTCCGTCGTGCGGCCATCAATCTTGATGATCACATCTTGAGCCAGGACACCCGCCGTAAACGCAGGAGACCCTTCAATCGGGGAAACCACCACCAGTTGCTTAGTTTTCTCATCTTGCGCCAACTGAATCCCCACACCCGTCAGCTCGCCAGATGTGTCAATCTGCATGTTCCGGAACTCTTCCGGATTCATAAAGCGAGTATAGGGGTCATTCAACCGCTCTAGCATTTCTCGAATGGCTGTATACGCCTCTTCACGATTGCTATACGAACGGTTGAGATATTCCTGCCTTACCGCTTGCCAATCGACCTGGTTGAACGTGGCATCTACGTAATTACGGTCAACCAGTTGCCAAACTTCATCAATTAATTCTTTAGGACTTTCTTGGAAAAAAGCTTGCCCTTGGGAGAGATGTAGCCCCGCCCCTGTAATCGTGACGGCGGTGACAGCTACCGCAGTTGCGCCTAAGACAAGACCGCGCTTTGTGATTGCCATATGTTGAAGCAAGTGGAGGAGGAGAACGGTAAAGTGGGTACGCCCAATCTAACATAGCCAAGGCATGACAGAAGGTCAGGCGTATTCCACTCTCTACAAACCTATAGGCTCACATCTTACTGAATTTTGACTGAGTTGTGCCTAAGCTACCCAGCAATTCTCATTATGCAGTTGGTGGCCGTGCAAGTTCGTCGCAGGTGAACTTGCACGGCCACCAATTGCGAGTTTTGTGCACCCGAAGATCGCACAAAACTCGCGATCGCTTTCACAATGAGAGTTGGTAGGATACCCACTCCATCAGTTCACCTCGGCGACTTTGTTTCAGTAGTCGCGCATTTATTCGCTGGGCAAGCTTTAAGGATCAATCCATTGACCATCTTCTTTAATCAGATTGATCAGTTCTTCAACGCCGCGATCTTCTGGCACCTTTTTAATTTCTTCGCGACCTCGATATAGAGAAATGTATCCGGCTTGCTTGCCAACATAACCATAATCTGCGTCAGCCATTTCTCCAGGGCCATTCACAATACACCCCATCACCGCAATATTCAATCCAGTGAGATGTTTAGTTGCCTCACGAACTTTGTGCAGCACCTCTTCCAGGTTAAATAATGTGCGCCCACAGGACGGACACGCGACATATTCCACCATTGTTCTCCGCAACCCTAGCGCTTGCAGAATGCCGTAGCATACCGGAATTTCCTTTTCGGGTGCCTCAGTTAGGGAAACGCGGATGGTATCGCCAATCCCTTCAGCTAGCAGCGTTCCAATCCCTGCCGTTGATTTAATCCGACCATATTCGCCATCGCCTGCTTCGGTAACTCCCAAATGCAGGGGATAATCCATTCCCAATGCATCCATCCGTTGCACCATCAGGCGATTCGCCGCGATCATGACGGGCACTCTAGACGCTTTGAGCGAAATTTCTATGTTGTAGAAGTTTAAAGATTCACAAATGCGAATAAACTCCAGCGCAGATTCCACCATGCCTTCAGGAGTATCGCCGTAAGTAAACAGCATTCGCTCTGCCAAAGAGCCGTGATTCACCCCAATTCGCATTGATTTGCCCTGATCTCGCAGGGAAACGACCAGTGGTTCTAGCGTTTCGCGGATTTTTCCGCCAATTTCTTCAAATTCAGTTTGGCTATACTCGGTGCGATCGCTCTTAGGCTTCTCAAACACATACAGCCCCGGATTAATCCGCACATTATCCACATAATTGGCGACTTCCAGAGCAATCTTCAAGCCGTTGTGGTGCACATCGGCCACCAGAGGAACAGGCTTATAGGTGGCAATCAACCGATTGCGAATTTCCTCCATCGCTTTGGCGTGAGCCATGCTGGGAACCGTTACCCGAACGATTTCACAGCCGATTTCATGCAAACGACGAATAGCCGCGACAGAACCATCGATGTCAAGCGTATCTTCATTAATCATCGACTGAACAGCAACAGGGTGTCCTCCACCAATGGTGATGCTGCCAACAGGCACCGGACGAGTTTTGCGGCGCTGAATAGACGTCTCGGTAGAAGCCTGAGCAGGGGCAGTATTGAGGACAGAAGGATTAGGCAATGTTTGCATATGCTGTTGATAGCTCGCGACAGCTTGACAATGATATAAATCTCCTTATCTCAGATTGCCACAGAGCGGTACAGATTTGGTTAAGAAATACAGCAATTCTCAGTTTGAAACCAATTGCGGGTTTGGCGCGCCCGTCGGACGTGCCAAACCCGCAATTTTTATAGCTGTATTCATTCGGATTAGGACGGGGTGCGATTCCACCCCTGGCTGGGGGCGAAGCCCCCATACCCCTCTTGGTTTCCGATGTCCCAACGGACATGACTACAGCTATAACTGCGACTGTCCCTTAGCTAATCGTGATGTTGAGCGTGCCATCAACCGATAGCGAACCATCACTCACGCTAAAGCCAAAGCTATCTGTGGTTGTGGTGCCATCATAGGCAAACAGTTGAGTTCCTGCATCTGACGTGCTTTGCCAAAGGGCATTAGAACCAACCAAACCTGCCGGAACATCCGTTGCGCTGGTAGACAGCCGGGTGAAGGCTAGGGTGCTGGTGTTATAGAGATAAACGCCATCACTCGTCGTGTCACCCAATCCTTTACGGACAAACAGAAGGTTAGAACCAGATAGCACCGGGCTGAAATCATCGAAGGATGTGCTGTTGTCAATTGCAGTTGCAGTCGTGCCGTTGTAGAAGAAGATATCCCGCTGAGCCGCCTGACCACTGCCTGTGCTAAATGTCCAAACGGCATTTGTGCCATCAAACCCAACTAGCTGTAACTTAGCACTGTCAGTGTTAGCAGGTGTGAGCTTAGTCGCTTGGTTCGTTCCAAGGTCATAGGAAAAGATGCCATCATTGTTCACGCCAGAGGCGTTCCGCTGGAATAAAATCTTTGAACCAGAAATAATCGGGTTAAAGTCATTTAACGATGCGCTCGTGCTAATCGCCTTGGACGTATTTCCATCCGAGAAATAAACGTCACCTTGGGCGGCATTGCCCGTGCCATAAACGGCTGTCCACAAGGCATTGGAGCCAGAGATACCGTTCAGCGTTACTTTAGCTCCTCCTATCTTGCTTGAAGGCGCAGCCTTTGTGTTAACAAGCTTACTCGTTCCGGTGTCGTAGATGAAGATACCGTCGTTGCCGCTCTTGGAATCTTGACGTTCAAACGCAATCTTCGAACCTGACACAAACGGGTTAGTGTCATCCAGGGTTGTCGTACTATCTAACGTAACGGCAGCGGCACCATCTAGAGAGAACTTGATGTCACTATTGTTGGCACCCACTTTCGTTTGCCAAACCACCGTGTTGCCATCAATGTTGACGCTGACATCTTCCAGACTATCGTTGGTCAAACGAGTAACCGCACCCGTTGCACCATTCAAATAGTAGACTTCAGCATTTGTGCCTGTGCCGCTAATCCAGGCTGCACTGGAGCCAGAGATTCTAATGCTGGTGATGCCTGTAGTGTCGGGAACACCTGCAACAGCCTGCTGCTGATAGCTAATCAAACCACCGTCAATATCAGCCTGGGTAAACGTGCCGCCCTGTCCCAAAGCGACTCCGTTCTTAAACAGGCTTCCTTTCGCTGGATTGGTTTTGAGTGTATACGTTAACTGTCCTGGCCCTTGTTGAGCGTCAGTAGCGCTCAAATTTGTACCGCCCAGGTTGGTTGAGCTAGGTGCGGCATTGCCACGAGCTGCACTCAGCGACAGGCTACCACCCAGCACAGGTGCAGTATTGGTAGGAGTTGGAGTGGGGGATGGCCCCGGAGAGGGAGACGGAGATGGGCTGCCTGTGATGGGAGAGGGCGATGGCCCAGGGGTCACAACCTGTACAGCTTTAGCGTCTAGCTTGAGGCGATAGCGGGTTTCACCCGACACTCGCGCCACTTTAACAATAAATGAGCCAGCATCTAAAACGGTCTTGATTAGCTCCGCCCCTTTACCGGGTTTGTTGGATTGAGCCAGCGTTTTGCCCTTGAGATCCAGTACAGACAGTTTAGCGTTTGCCTTCAGTCCAGTGAGCTTTGCTGTAAAGCTACTGCGCTGAGTCAGCTTGACACGAAGAAAATCAAATTTGTCGCTGGAGGTCAGGCCACCTGTTACTAAAGCATTTGATTTAATTGATCTGGGTCTGCGGAGACTATCACCAATGCCGCCAAGTTTTTTGTCCATAATGTCCTGTGTTTTTACGCAAATCAAAACGTCTAGGCACGCACGAACCGATATCCTCTCCACACTTCAAATCGGGAAGAGAAGGTAGCTTGAGCGATCGCCCTCGACTGTTCAATGCCAGTGGCGATCGCCCTAAGTTTGCGAGTAACCATTTGAAATAACGGGGGCCTATTTCGGGATGCACCCCCCGTGAGAAGGCTTAATGTCTAAGAGCAACCTATGCAGATAAGCAATGTTTTTACTGGATTGGCTGTATTTCTAATCGCATTGGTTCGCTGCAACTAAACTAAGGCTACGTTAATTCACGGAGCGAATGAGCCTTCTCGGTACAATTACGGAGAAATGTCAGATAAATGTCAGAAACGCCCTTTTCTTCGTGTTCTCTACAAAAACGGACGTTTCTCTGTAAAGAATGTCTATAGAAACTTGTAAAACAGTTAAGGAGAATACAGTATTGATATTCTCTTAGAGAGACAACTTTGCGGATAAGCACGGATATCAGCAACAAGAGACGTTGATCAGCTCAAACAATAGGCACTGCATCTGACCTGCACTAGATTGCAAATCGTTTGTCATTACTCTATTGATCTTGAACTATGACTGGGAAGGAAGCACTCGCGCTTGTTGAACAGATTATTTATCCGGAAGTCTTAAGTAAAATTCAAGGCATTATATTCCAGCAATCCTGGCAAGGATATTCGTATCAAGAAATTGCAAAACAGCATGGATACGACGATGGATATATTCGTGATGTCGGTGCTAAGTTATGGCGTTTAGTTGCAAAGAACTTAGGCTGTAAAGTGACTAAGAATAATTTCAAATTAGTTCTCAAGCGATATCAACAAACGCAAATGCTCATGCCTGTTGTGTCTGATGCCATAAGATCCAGCGTTCCATCCAATGCATTAAAAGCATATTGGATTCAGAAAACAGCTTACTACGAAGATTATTCGAAAGCGATCGCCAAAACAAACGCTGTTAATGCAACGTGAGTTCAAGCAATACACATTTTTTGTATCGAATTCACATTTACATCAAGTTAAATAAATTCTTAGACACACCAAGTCTAGGAGACATTTGACATCGCCAAATCCTTGCAGTATCTGTTGTATCGCCAATTCAAATTGGTATAGCGGCAGTCATGTCCGTTAGGATATCGAAAACCAAGAAGGGTATGAGGGCTTCGCTCCCAGTCAGGGGTTCCACCCCTGCCCCCGTCCTAACCCGGATGAATACAGCGATATCACATGAATTCGACGGCCCAAATTTTACGCGCGTGACGTGCAGGCAAAATTGTTTTTTGGGGGAGTTGCGCGTCGCGCAACTCCCCCCAAAAAACTGTTGTCGAACTTACGTTCAAGTTAATGCAATGGAGGCTGCACTGCCCGCTGCACCAGACTCAAACCCACCTCTGCAATCAGTGCTAACGCCGCCACCGGAATCGCTCCTACCAACAACACCGCATTGTCATACAGCGAAAAGCCGCGAACAATAAATGTTCCTAACCCACCCGCCCCAATAAAAGCCGCTAGTGTAGCGCTGGCGATCACTTCAACCGTAGCCGTCTTAATACCTGCAATAATTACAGGCAATGCCAGCGGAATTTCAACCAAACGCAGCACCTGAGCACGGCTCATCCCCATGCCATAAGCTGCTTCTAAAACCATTGAGTCAATACTGCGAAATGCCACGTCTGTGCTAATCAAAATCGGTGGCATAACCAAAAGGGTGAGGGCGATCGCCGCTGACTGAAAACTCAGCCCAAAGTAAGGAATAGCCAAAAACAAAATAGCCAAACTGGGAATCACCCGCAGCCCATTAAAACTGTTGATCAATACAGTGGAAACGAGGCGCGATCGCGAACTCCACCATCCCAACGGCAAGCCAATCAACAGGCCAATCAACAGGGGCACAGCTACCAGCAGCAGGTGTCCCTGTAGAGCAGCCAACACTTCATCAGGCCGAACGGCAGCGTATTCGTATGCTTTAGTAAAGATATTCACAAGTCATTCAAGTACAACCCAGCCACTTCTCATTATGCAGATTGGTGGCAGTGCAAACCCGCCAGCGTCGAGTTTGCACTGCCACCAATTGCGAGGTTTTGCGTGCCTGTCGGGCACGCAAAACCTCGCAATTAAGTTCAAAATGAGAGCTGAGTACAACCATATAGCAGTTAACAGGAGGTGAATTCGCTGAAGGCGCAAACGAGTGTTAACGCAAGTTAAACAAATACGGATAGTCAAACTCCGTGTTTGTTAAGAAATAAATCAACGTGTTGAGAAATACATCAATCTGGTGTGGCCGGGTTTACTTAGGGCAGTCTGAGAATTAGGGTGCAAGATTAACAGCGTTCTTTGACCAATAGCTGGCCGCAATAGATCACCGCTGGAAACTCCATCAAATTCTCAGTTCCTATGCAAACACTTAACCATACATTAGACCGAAAAGTTTTTGACGCGGATGGTTGCTACTTAGATGCTCAGGGTTTAAAGCCTCTGGAGCAATATCTCCAAACCTATGCAACCCGTTTAGAAGCATACCAACAGCTCCGCGATCAAAGTCAGGCTCTGGTTCAGCAAGCGCTGAAAAAATTTGAGCAAGCATATCCAGACCTTATTCAAAAGCATAGGCAACGATGTCAATATGACATGGCAGAAGTGTTGCGCTATGTTGCTCTCGCCATTCTGCGGGATGACGAAGTGTTCTTCAAAGAACAAATGATGTCTTGGCTCGACACCATCCTACTCGCTCACAAACGAAATTCTCACTGCATGATGGCCTATCGCAGTCTTCAAGAAGCCATAAATGCCAACCTCCCTCCTGCAAGCAGCAGTTTGATCCGCCCCTATCTGGATAGCGTCATTTTGACTCTGCAATCTCACGCTTGAGTCACAAATTTCCGTTCAGTTACAGTCCGTTTAACCTGTATCAACCATCCTCAACCCTCATTGAGGATCATGGCTTTTCTTTCCTAATTTAGTGTTGCATCTCCAGCCAAAACACCAAACTTTTGTTGGAGAAGAGACTGTCATGGATAACTTCACTCCTATTACCGTTAGCCGTCGCTCGTCGGTTGAAGAACGCAAAGCTGCTCTATATCAGATTTATCAACAGGTATTAGAACGCCAACCGTATGCCAGCGAGCGAAAACAACTGGCGCAGGCCGAGAAAGATTTCCTGAACGATAAGATTGGCGTTCGTCGGTTCCTTAAAGAACTGGGACATTCGCCAGTTTATTTAGATTGCTTTTATTACAAATACTCTAATCTCAAGTTTCTAGAGCTGTGCTTCAAGCACTTTATGGGACGTGCGCCCTTAAATCAGCAGGAAGTGCAAGACTACTGCGATATTTTGATGAATCAGGGTGTTGCTAAACTGATTACGGCTATTCTGGATTCTGAGGAATACCGGAAGGTGTTTGGTTGCTTCACCGTGCCCTACGCACGTAAGCAGAAACACTACGCGTCGCCCAAAGCCTTTTTGCAAACCGAAATCCTGAACCACGAACACATTGGCCAGCGCGGATGGGTAGTGCCGACGATGTATTGGCAACAGCTTGGACTCAACTGCGATGCTGGAGTGTGCACGCACCCTGAAGCCAATGAAGTGCTGCATCCACCCGTATCTGATACCGCAGAAATGCTTCAGGATGAGCTATTGGATCTGTTGAAAGCGCTGGATTTAGCTCAGGCGAAAGAAGTAGTCTCTACTCTGTCACCCCAGCAGAAAGCAGCCCTGCGGAAAGCCATCCACAAATAACGGGAACTCAACGAAGGCGAGACTTGGTGTCCCGCGAGATGCACAGGATACCAAGTCTCGCCATTTCAACCGCCCGACGAGCAGTTGAAATATCGCCATCGAATTCACGTTAGTTCTACGGAGCGGTAGGTAGATCAATTCCCAAATACGTCTTGCTGAGATAACGAGTCAATCGTTTCAGGGGGTTGGCCACATCTCCTTTAGCAGCAGTCGGTAGGCCGATCAACGATGCAAACGCATCGTCAGACAATTCACCCACCTGATGCTTTTGAAATGCGTCTACCACCGTAATCAACTCATCTACCGAAAACGCGTACCCATTTTGGGCAGCAAAGTCTGCGACGACAGGCGCACGTTCCCCTTTAAGCGCTTCCGATTCTGCGGTATCTAATTCTGCTTCGCTGCTAATGTTGCCATCTCCGACACCCAGTAAGGCTTCTAACTGGTGGCGCAGAGCCTCATCCTCAGCGGTTTTCTGCATAAATTGCAGCACTGTTGCGGTTGCCATAGATTGTATCCCGAATGCTCTGGTCGCCCAAATCATAGCAAGCGCAAATCGATTTGCCGCTTAATAAAAAATAAAAGTTGGAGGGGGAAAAGGGGATCATCTTCTAAACCCAGACTTTTTAATCGCAATGCAGCATGGCTACATTGCGATTAAAAAGTCTGAGTTTTAGGTTAGTTATCACTTCTAAGGAATGTAAATTTAATAAAACCCAAAACTCAATTTTTGAAAGCACGGCTCAGCTGTGCTTTCAAAAATTAAGTTTTGGGTTTTAATTTATCCATGATCCTAAGCTGCCGTCGGCATGGATTGCGATGACAGAACAGACTGGTAGAACCGTTGAAGCTGACGAGTGGCCGCCGCCCAGCCCCACCGCTCGGCCTCCTGGCGAGCATTATGACGCAAGGTTTCTCGTTCTTCGGGACTCGCGAACAAGCGTTTTGTGGCTGCGATCGCCCCTTCTTCCTCCTCCGGGTCAAACAAGTAACCGTTCACGCCATCGGTCACAATATCGGGAATTCCTCCGGCATTAGCGGCGATCACCGGACACCCAGCCGCCATAGCTTCTAGCAGTACCAATCCTAACGTTTCGGTACGAGAGGGGAAGATAAAAGCGTCAGAGGAGGCAAAGGCAGCAGCCAGATCTTTGCCTGTGAGGTAGCCGACGAAATGGGCAGGCGAGTCGGCAAAGTATTCTTCCAGTTCTTTACGATAAGGGCCGTCGCCCACTAACGCCAGACGAGCATTGGGAATCGCATCCAGAACGGGCTTAATGCGATCGATTTCTTTTTCGGCAGACAGGCGACCGACGTACAGCAACAGCGGATCGCCTGGATGGCCCTGAGAAAGGTGCGATCGCATCTCTGGGCTAGCGAGATGTGGCTGAAACAGTTCCGTATCCACACCTCGCTGCCATACGGCAACGCGTTCAATGCCATGGGACTCCAACGCGTCCTGCATCGCAGTGGAGGTGCAGAGATTGAGCTGCGCTTGATTGTGCATGGCTTTCAAAATTTCCCAGAGCAAGCCCTCCAGCATTCCCAGGCCGTAATGTTCTAAATATTTAGGCAGATGAGTGTGGTAAGACGCCACCAGGGGAATATCAAGCGATTTCGCATAATACAGCCCTCCAACGCCCAACACGGCTGGATTAACCACGTGAATCAAGTCAGGCTGAAACTCTTCCAAGACCTGACGAATCGACGGGCGAGGCAGCGCTAATTTTAATTCTGGGTACAGCGGCAGCGGGAAACCTGGAATACCGTGGATTTTTGCCCCCTTATATTCTCTCAAACCGCCATCGGGAGAAACTACCAAAACCTGATCCCCCATCCGCTGAAGTTGTTCAACGGTGTGGCTCAGGCGGGTAACGATGCCGTCAACCTTGGGTAAAAAGGTTTCGGTAAATAGGGCAATTCTCATAGATAGTACTGTCTTAAACAGGATCAACTGGCAAATGGCAAACAGGCCAACGATGAAGCCTGGAGGTTTTATGACAACCGTCGAGACGGTCAGGACGATGGGATATGAGGCTGCACCTCCAGCCAGAGGTTCCACCCTGCACCCGTCCTAACTACCCCTTCGATTGCAATAACACAGATGTAAGTAGGTTATTTCAACCAGGACATCACGAAGGCATAAAGGCACGCAGATCATCTTTGTGTCTTTGTGCCTTCGTGACGGCAAACGCAGAGAGAATCAGAGATTCCTTCTCCACACTTGAGTCTTAGACCATTAGCCTTTCCACTTTACTTTGGGCAAAATTTCTTTTTCATCTACCCGGTGCTTGTATTTGATGCTGAAGTTCAGCAAGGAGTCAATCAACGAGTCAGAAAGATAGTGGGGTTGCAGACCCAGGCTTAACAGGCTGGTGTTTTTCGCGTTGAAATAGTGTTCTTCTTTTTCAACTCTGGGGTTTTCGATGTGGTTAATTTCCACATTTAATCCCAGTGAACCGCCTGCTTTTTGCACCATCACGGCCAGATCACCGACGCTAAACATTTCCGTGAACTGGTTGAAGACGCGGAATTCACCCGGTTGGGCAGGATTGGCGATCGCCAGTTCCATACACCGCACGGTATCGCGAATATCCAGGAAGCCACGGGTTTGACCACCTTTGCCGTAGACGGTCAGCGGATGCCCGATCGCAGCCTGGATGCAGAAGCGGTTCAGCGCTGTGCCAAACACCCCGTCATAATCGAGACGGTTGATCAGCAGCTCATCCATTCCAGTTTCTTCGGTCAGCACCCCATACACCACTCCCTGATTCAGGTCGGTAGCTCGGAGGCCCCAAATTCGACAGGCGAAATGGATGTTGTGTGAATCGTGGACTTTGCTCAGGTGATAGAACGAACCGGGCTGTTTGGGATAGGGCAGCGTATCCTTGCGGCCATTGTGTTCGATGGTGATATAGCCTTCTTCAATATCGATGTTAGGCGTGCCATATTCACCCATCGTTCCCAGTTTGACGAGGTGACAGTCTGGGAAATGTTCATGCAGGACGTAGAGCAGGTTTAGCGTTCCCACGACGTTATTCACCTGCGTTAAAACAGCGTGCTCTCGGTCGATCATTGAGAAAGGAGCCGATCGCTGTTCGCCAAAATGTACGACCGTATCAGGCTCAAACTGGAGCATAGCCTGTTTGAGAAATTCGTAATTGTTGATATCGCCCACAAACAGGTCGATCGTCTTGCCTGTCAGGTCTTTCCAACGTTGAAGACGCTGTTGAATGGGGGCGATCGGCGTCAATGTCTCAATGCACAATTCCATATCCCAGTGACGCCGCACCAGGCTATCTAAGATGCCGACTTCGTAACCTCGGTTGGACAGGTGCAGCGCGGTTGCCCACCCACAATAACCATCACCGCCAATAACTAGGACTTTCATCTGAATTTGAGCTAAGTCTTTTTACGGATACTGGGCTAAATCTACCAGGTTTAGGGACTCTCTAGAACAGGTAGTAATTGAGGATCTGTTTTAACCTGCATTCTTAACCACTGCATCGCTCTCTAGAGAGGGAAATCGAAGATTTCAGTAGAGGGGTATACAGGGCGATCGCCATTTACAGCAGTTCTAAGTTGTATCAAGCCTGGTTTAAGGTGAGGTTATCCTACCTCTGTAACATTTAAAACTAACTGTTGAATCATTGACAACACAGTTGAGTTAACGTCAACAATTCTCGTGGTGCAAATCAGTCATTTTTTCAACCTGTTGGGTGAATCGGCCATTCGTTAGATTGTGAAATCCTTATTATTCAAATAGTTAGACATCATTAAAACCCAAAAGGGTGTGCGCAAATTAACCCCCAAAGGGTGTATGCCGCGCCCCTTTGTAGTTTGTAGTTAATTGTGTCTGTGCACTTACTGAATTCACCACGCTCCGTTTCTTATGCCAGAAAAAGTGAAATTTTGGCGGGAGCCGAGATTTTGTAATCTTGAATTGCTGCGTGCTCGATACATCACGCACTCCTTTTGTCGCCACACTCACGATACATTCGCAATCGGTGTGATTCAGCATGGAGCTGAGGAATTTTCGTATCGCGGGGCTACTCATGTTGCTCCGGCAGGTAGCATTGCGGTGATTAACCCTGGCGAAGTGCATACAGGCCACGCGGCAAACGAGAAAGGCTGGGCGTATCGAATGCTATATCCCGATGTGCAATTGCTCCAACAAGCTGCTTCAGAGATTAGCCAGCAGCCTCAAACCATCCCCTATTTCCCGGTTCCAGTGGTGCATGATCCATCTTTAGCGCAACTCATTCTCAATCTACATATTGCGCTAGAGGAATCAACTTCTCAGCTAGAGCAAGATTCACGATTGCTGTGGACGATGGCTCAAATGATTGCTCGTCATGCTGACTTGCGAACCCATGCTTATCGTGTGGGTCACGAATCTGAACCGATTCGACGAGTGCGCGAATATTTGGACACTCACTATGCAGACAATATTTCGCTGGATGAGCTGGGGGCGATCGCCAATCTCAGTTCGTTTTATCTCCTCCGCACCTTCCGCAAACAGGTCGGGTTGCCACCCCATGAATATCTCAACCAGGTTCGCCTGGCCCATGCTAAACAGCAGCTTGCCCAAGGTTATCCGATTGCTGAAGTGGCGATCGCCGCAGGTTTTTCAGATCAGAGCCACTTAACTCGCCAGTTTAAGCGCATTTGGGGCGTTACGCCCGGTCACTATCAGCAAAAGGGCAATTTCATTCAAGACCCATCTGTATCGACCTCAGTACGCTGAAAGCATATAGCTATTGAAGAGGTAACTAAACGGGGTGCAGGGGTGGAATCCTTGGCCAGGAGCGAAGCTCCCTCTTCCTTGCCCTAACCGTCTCGACGGTTGCCATAGTTGGACAGGGCGCAGGGGTGGAACTCCTGGCTGGGGGCAAAGCCCCCACTCCCCCCTTGTCCTAACCGTCTCAACGGTTGCTTACGACAGTTTGTTTGGGGATAGGTCAGATGAAGGATTTTGTTAGAGGGGCCAGTCGCGTCCTAGGCGTGGTGGTTGGCTTTTTGCCGATCGCCATGAGTTTTGGGGCTGTCTCAGTTCAGGCCGGAATTTCGGATGCTGCTACGGTAGGCATGTCGGTCTTTGTTTTTGCTGGAGCAGCTCAATTTGCCATTGTCGAAGCGGTACGACAACACCTGCCGTGGTTCAGCATTGTGTTAACAGCCCTGATTATTAATTTGCGGCACATTCCCATGAGTCTTGCCGCAGTTCACAATTTATACAACCGCTTTGAGTGGCCGAAACGATGGCTGCTGGCCCAAGGATTGATTGATGAAACGTTTGCGCTAGAGATGTCTGACCAGGCTGAACCGTTTGGCTATTACCTGGGAATGCGGTTTTGCTGCTGGATGTCCTGGATCACGGGCACCTGGTTGGGCAGTCAGCTTGGAATGCAAATTCCGGAGCGTTGGCTTCAGTTTGCGCTACCGGGACTGTTTCTGTGTCTGCTCACGTCCAGTGTCAGTCAGCGGTGGGGACGGCAGGTATTGGTTGTGTTAGGCATTGGTATTGCGCTGGTTGTAGCGACTCAGGCGTGGGGTTCTACAGGCACGTTGCTTGCCATTGTCGGGGTTGCTGTGGCGGCTACGCTGCTGTTAGGCACACAAACTGCAACGGAG
>DATNPS010000592.1:0-6063 GCA_036703095.1 Crinalium sp.
CGATACAGCCGTGGTAGGCGTGATTCGCACAACGTTTACCTTCTAACTGGACTTTAGACTAATTATTTCTACCGCGCCGCGAAATGCTCTCTGCAAGAGCGTTTCACGGCGCGGATCTTTTCTTGCGCGTCGCGCAGGCAAAAACGGGCTTTTGGGAGAGTGGCGCGTCGCGCCACTCTCCCAAAAGCCCGTTTTTGCGTGCGCGACGCGCAAGAAAAGATCCGCGCCGCGAAACGCTCTCGCAGAGAACATTTCGCGGCGCGGTAGAAATAATTAGTCTAAAGTCCAGTTAGAAGGTAAACGTTGTGCGAATCACGCCTACCACGGCTGTATCGTTACCGCTATATCCTTCTGGGTTGAAGACCGCGAATGCACCGGGCGTAATGCTGATGTGATCCGATACGCGGAAGGTCACGAATCCTTCTAGATGTAGCGGGGTTGCATTTTCAAACAGCGGTAGTGCATTTCCACTGGTATCGACGCGAGAAAGAGGTTTACCAAAAATCAGTCCTGCCGTGTTGCCTTCACCCAGGAAATCGGCGGCATGTAAGCCTACCATCCAACTGCTGAACGTTGTGGAGGCATTAACATTCACCAGATCGGCAAAAATAAAGGCTCCGGATGCTGTGAACGACAGTTTAGGCGTAAAGCGCCAGCTAGCCGTTGCCCCGATAGAGTTAAGTTGAATAGGTTCGCTGGCAATCGTTACCACAGAAGCCGTCGTTCCGCTCACCGAACCTAACCCGCTACAGCCAAATCCACCTCCTGCTGCTGGTGCAAATCCAACCGTGCTGCATCGGCCCGATGGGTTAAATAGCACAGCCCCAATGTCTGCGGAAGCCAGCCCCGTTCCTAGAATATTAATTTGGTGATAGCTATGGGCATAGTTGATGCCAATATCCAGAGTGGACGTTGGGCGGAGCGTAAGTTGGGCTGCAACGACTGAACTTCCCCCAAAGAAACCACCACCCAATGGAGTGGCGTTTCCAGACAAAACGGATGCCGCATCCAGCGGTACGTTTTGGGCTACAGCGGCGTTAACGTTGCCATATAGAGCGCGGAAATCTAGCCAGGGTGCAGGCGTCCAGATCAAGCCAAAGGCAGAAGCCAGCCCTGTCCCAGACGTTCCCCCCGAAACGCGCACGGCAGCGTTGTAGCCCGCAAATCGTGAAAGGGCACCTTGGCTGTCGCTGGCAAAGGGAGCGATCGCCGGAAATGCATCAGTCGTCTCGGCGCTAGGCCCAACAAACAGGGTGAGATTATCCAGTCCGCTGGGGAAGATATACAGCAATTTGTAAAGCTCGATATCATTCGCGGAGCTGCTGCCAAACGGGAAGGATCGCGGATCTTGCCCCGGAAATTGGGGTTCAAAGCCTAAGCGAACCTGGCTGGAATTCAAGTCAATCGGAGACAGGTCAGAATAGCCTAGTGAGCCTTGAATGCTGTTGGGATCGGCTAAGAAGTTATACGATTGCAGCCCGGTAATCAGCAGATCATTCCCCGTAAAGCTGGTCGTTAAATTCAGTCGAGTGCGCTGATAGAAAGCCACTTGGGCATCATCTCCAGGAGCGCCACCCGTTGAACTGAGAATGGCTGGAGTTGCATCTGGATCGCCTGCGCCAGGATATGCTCCTGTAGCTGCCGCAACGCTAAAAATGACTTCTCCATTTAGCTTGGTTGTGGTCGAAAACTGATTGGCTTCCAGTTCAGCCGTGCGGGCCTCTAGCGCATCGACACGACCTCGCAGCGTGGCCAGTTCAGCCGCAAATTCATCTTGCAAGCGCTGTAGAGTTTCCAGATCTTGTCGAGTGGCGACATCTGCCAAGCCAGAGGCGATCAGTTCATTCACCCGATCCAGACAGGCGTTCAGACCAGCGGCGAATTCATAGCGGGTGAGAGAGCGATTGCCACGGAAGGTGCCGTCCGGATAGCCTGCAATGCAACCATAGCGTTCGACCAAATTTTGTAACGCCTGAAAAGCCCAATCTGTCGGCTGCACATCCGATAGTTGCGAGACAGATGTAACTTGAGCCATTGGATCGGCCTCTAAAGGAGAAAGGCCGGGAGGAGGGGCGATCGCCTCTCCTCCTTCAGCAGAAGGCAATTCTGTTGTCAGTGGGGAGTCTGTAACAGGCTGTTGAACAAGCGGATCAACCCTTAATAATGCATCAATTCTGTCTGAGTCGTCTGGTTGAGTGGAGGCAGCGTTGGTCACGACCGCAACGGTTGCGGAACCATCATCCGCCCGAACGGGTAATGCAGCTAGCGATATACCTGCCAGTATTAAGCCTAAAACACCAATAGAATGCATTGAAATTAGTCGATAGGTATTCACAGTCCACTCCTCATCTGACAGTCATTTCTCATGGAAAAATACGCGCGTAGTGTTCACCATTGCATGAACATTTGAGGTCAGAATTTCAAGATTCAACGATGATTTAGACCACGAAATTTAGCTAAATCCGCAGGCAAAACTACATGATGTATAGACATCACGTATTGAAATCATAGAAATTCTAAACAGTTTGATTCCGTATGTGGAATTCGGTTGGAAGCTACTACTGATTCATGATTGAAAGCCGTGTTTGGCTGTTCTCAAATCATGTTAGTCAAGCTTATCTATTGGAATCAGGAAGATACTTCCAGACAATTCCAACGAGTCTTTTACACGCCACAGCAACCTCAAAGATTGCAATAAATCCCCTAGAGATTTATCTATTAACAACCTTGTCGGTTTCAGTAAAGGTGTAATATTTCAAACAACCTTAGATGGGATTCTATTACATAACCTGTATTTGATGAATTTTCTATAACTTATGGTTACGCATTAAGTTTTCAAATCATTGTTTTTAACAATAGCTAACCCTCACTCTTATCTATTTTCTGTGGCAATTTGCAGTAGGGATGTAGCCCGCTCGTAGGTTGAGTTGAGGAACGAAACCCAACTTACTTAAAACTGTATTCAATTCACGTTAAATTCCTGATCTGGATTCCTCTCAAGCGGTAGAGGTGAGGTTGAATAGAGATCACTACGGTAGAGCCAGTGACCTCTACATCCCTGCAAAACCGTGAGTTACGAAGTATTAAGACGAGTCTCTGAAACGATATGGGAAATTCCCCCCTCCTACAAGGATGGAATGCGCGTTCCCGCTCGCATCTATGGCACTGAAAAGCTGATTCGAGACTTAGACGAAGCGGTTTATGACCAGGTTACGAATGTTGCTACCCTGCCAGGAATTACGAAATACGCGCTCTGTATGCCGGACGGGCACTTTGGCTATGGCTTTCCCATCGGCGGAGTCGCGGCAATGGATATTCAGCAGGGAGGCGTAATTTCTCCCGGTGGAATTGGGTTTGACATCAACTGCGGAATGCGGTTGATGGTGACAAATCTGACATACAAGGATGTCAAACCCCACATTAAAAAATTGGTTGATCGCCTGTATGAGCGAGTTCCGGCGGGTGTAGGCAGCACTGGATTTGTCAAACTATCGCGCAACGAGTTTCGCAAGGTTGTGGAAGAGGGAGCGCAGTGGTGCATTCGCAACGGCTATGGTTGGGACAAAGATCTGGAATTGATGGAAGAGCAGGGATGCCTTCGGGGTGCAGATGCATCCAGGATCAGCGAAAAGGCGATCGATCGCGGAGTGAATCAGATTGGTACGTTGGGTTCGGGAAATCACTATTTAGAAATCCAGGTTGCCAAAAAAGAAAACATTATTGATGCAGACTTAGCCGCTCGATTTGGTATCACCCTTCCCGATCAGGTGGTTGTGATGTTTCACTGCGGTAGTCGGGGCTTCGGGCATCAGGTCGCGACGGACTATTTGCAAATCTTTTTAAAAGTGATGGAAAGCAAGTACGGTATCAAGATTCTCGATCGAGAGTTAGCCTGCGCACCCTTCAACTCTCCAGAAGGACAGGCGTATTTTGCAGCAATGCAATGCGGAATTAACATGTCGTTTGCGAATCGACAGGTGATTTCACATCGTATTCGTGAAGTGTTTTCAGAGATCTTGAAGCGATCGCCCGAAGATCTGGGAATGCACATGGTATATGACGTGGCACACAACACGGCAAAGCTCGAAACCCATACTGTATATGGACAGGAGCGATCGCTTTTAGTGCATCGTAAGGGCGCGACTCGCGCCTTTGGGCCGGGAATGACTGACTTGCCGGAGCAATACAAAGACATCGGACAACCCGTGATTATCGGCGGCAGTATGGAAACTGGATCTTATCTCTTGGTTGGTGTGCCGACAGGCGATCAAACTTTCTTTAGCACTGCACACGGTAGCGGACGCACCATGAGCCGCACGAAAGCCCGTAAAACTTGGCGTGGTGCAACATTGCAAAAAGATATGGAAGCCAAAGGTATCTACGTTCGTAGCACATCGTATGCGGGATTAGCAGAAGAGGCGGGTGGTGCTTACAAAGATATCGATGATGTGATTGAAGCCGCAGAGCTAGCTGGAATCAGTAAACGGGTGGTGCGTCTGACGCCGATTGGCAATATTAAAGGTTAAGCAAGGTGGTGCTGTTATGCAAGTTCGTACACCGCTCACCGTTTTAACAGGGCCGTTGGGCAGTGGCAAAACTACGTTGCTGCGTCACATTCTGGCAACCGTTCCGCGTAAGTTGGCCATTTTGATGAACGAATTTGGCGAGATTGCGATCGATGCCAAGATTTTGCAGGGTAAGAATGTGGAGATGGCCGATTTGGGCGGCGGTTGCGTCTGCTGTTCCCTGCTGGGAGAATTTGAAGCGGCTGTTCGTGAAATCATCAGCACTGTTGATCCAGAACGGATTGTGGTCGAGACAACCGGAGTGGCGGAACCGGATGCACTGGTCTTCGATATTCAAGGAAGTCTGCCCGATGTTCGTTTGGATGGTGTCATAACAGTGATTGATGCGGATGGATTGATCCGCTATCCTCAAATCGGTCATACAACTCGCTTGCAAATTGAAGCGGCTGATATGATTTTGCTGAACAAAACAGATTTGGTGACTGACCCAGAACGTGGGGCGATCGCCCAAAAACTCCAGGCGATCAACGATATGGCCTCAATTATTCCGGTAGTGCGGTGTCAGATCGATCCCGAACTGCTGTTTGGGATTGGTCGAAAACGTCTTGAGGAACCGCCCCATCACGTTCATCAACTTGAGTTTGAATCGTTTAGCTACACGTCAAATGTAGTTTGCGATCGCGATCGATTTGAGGCGTTTGCTAGCGGTCTCAGTCCTGATATTTATCGGGCTAAAGGGTTCGTTCAATTTTCTGATGGAACACATCTATTCAACTTTGTTGCAGGTCGTTGGGATTTAGAACCGTTTGATCAATCTGCAACAGAACTTGTTTTTATTGGTAAACGTGCGATCGAACATAAATCGGATATTATTCAATCTCTTCAATCTTGTGAACAATAACTTTCTATGATGAATAACTGCTGCGATACATCATTGGTGTGGGAGACGTGCTGGTAGCACGTCTCTACAGTGGTTCTGCTTTTTGTCTTAACAATTCTTGTTATCACTTCCATCTATCTCTCCGAACACCCTACACCCTACACCCCACATGCCTTACGAATTCCTGGAAGACATTGCGACGGCTGATATCGCCTTTCGTGCCTGGGGGGGTGATTTGGAAGAGGTGTTTAAAGCGGCGGGAGATGCGGTTATCAATACGATGATTGATAATTTGGAGGCGATCGCTCTCCATGAGACTCGCACCTTCATACTGGATAATGATGCACTTGATCTGTTGTTATTTAACTTCTTACAAGAGTTTGTATATTACAAAGATAGCGAGTTACTCTTACTCAGATCACAGAGTATTCAGATTGAATTTCAAGAGAACAACTATCATTTAACAGCGGTGACTCAAGGAGAAATATTGGATCGCGATCGCCACCATCAGCGAGTTGATGTAAAAGCTATTACGCTACACCGATTTACACTGGAACAAACAGCAGATGGTTGGACAGCTCTAGTCATTTTAGACATTTAGAAACGTTGATTTAGTTAAATCTAATTTTTAGGAGGGGAGTGTGCGGCAACGCCGCA
>DATNPS010000593.1:0-11027 GCA_036703095.1 Crinalium sp.
CTGGATAATCCTCCCACCTTAACTCTCCAATCCTGTTGAAAGTAGGTAGGCATAATTAAACATTAGATAGAAAAAACGGGGGAGTGATCCTCCGGGTCACTCCCCCGTTTTTCTGGGTTTGGTTTAATTAGGCTTGCCTACTTATGTGGGTATTGTTGAGTGCGATCGCTGTTTTGAGAATTCATGTTTGTGGTTTCGTTGCCTGGGTACTTGAGTTCATACACGTAGGATTTGGCACCTTTTCTACTAACCCATATTCCTGGATGTGGATGATCGCCTTGGTGCTGGGGCAAGGTCTCCCAGACACGACCTTGGATTTCATGTGTGGTTTCGTCATAAGCAACCCAGCCGTAATCTGGTTTGAAGACAATCCAAAGATCTTGATCACGACGCTGATACGCGAAAGTACCATCTTCACGCTGCCTACGGTCAAACTGATAGATAAGGTCATCACTTAAGCGGTGGAGTTCAAAGTAGTCGTGCATAGCAATTGTTATGCGGGTGTCAGCACAATCACACCTCGATTTTGTAGTCTAACTGATGCTCATCTCCTGGCAAGCCTCGAAAGCCCCAGTTATGCTTTGGCGTTTCAAAAATTGTTATCTCTAAATCTTGTGTTGAAATTTCAAGCAACTGAACTCGTTCAAACAGTAGACGAATCAACTGTTTTTTGGCCTCAACGCTCCGTCCCTCAATCATACTAAATTCAATAATGGTGTACCGATCAGTACGACCTGCGGGATAGAAAAAATCTGAGGGATCAAGCGGGAAAAATCGGTGGGCGCGTTTATCAACGGGATATTGAAGCGCATCCATGACACAAGAATGAATGACATCAGAGAGTTTCGATTTAATTGGGTCAAGTCGCTCTCTTAATCCGTAAACCTTGGTCTGTACCATAATTGCGGTTTTCTCCTGGACAGGCAGATAATCTTGATAAAAAGTGCGATCGCAAAGATGCATTTGAGTTGTTATACGGTGCTATGAGTAGTTGCTTGGATTCTCAACTAATTACAATGCGATCGCTTATTACTTCGGTGATTAAATAGGATACTATTCACATTTCAGCATAAGTAATTGACGGATGCTTGAAATAATTCCGAATCTGCTCAGGTAACTTTTGTAGTCGATGCAGTTGTGAGTGAACCCTCTGCTTCAATTGTTCCAGATTTCGAGTCGGTGCTTGCCCATGTACTCCTTGCTTCACAGAGTTATTCAAGTACTTGAATCAAGTGCCTCAGAAACTTGATCAAAACACTCGTGCTGAACTTACACAAAAACAGTATAAACTGCACACTACCCTGGTTGCTCAGACTGGCAATGTAATTGATGCGCCATCGCTGTCGTTCACTCGGTTGCACTTCAGCCTTCTGGCCAATCGGTGCATATCCTCGTCCACCATACTCATTAGAACTTACCCCCGCTTCATCTCCCCAAGCAATCGTAACTCCTTCTTGTTCAGCGCGTTCCACAATCTGGGGATACTCCTGCTCTAACCACACTCTCACCCTCTCCGGGTCTTGCTCATAGGCTCGTTTTATCAGCTTTTTGGGCGTATATCCCCACCGTTTTAAGTAGTCCCCCACAGTGCGAACTGGCAACTTCACGCCACACACCTGCTCAATCAAACCTTGTACTGCTCCTCTTGTCCACAGAGCACTGCCGATCTCATAATCCTCAGGATAATGATCCTGCATCGCCGGATTTCCTCTTCCTCCTCGACCTCCAGGATTCGCCCATGTCCAACGGCTCGTCCCCGCTTTAACTGATACAACCCGGCTTCTCCACAGTGTTCATATTCCCACCACCATTCCCAAACCGTGCTGCGATGAACCCCTAAGTATTCGCTGATATCTTTCACACCCTTACCCTGCTGTCGCAGTCGGATCGCTTGCTGCCGCAGGTAACTCTGAGTTTCTATCGTCACGTGTCGGGCATCTGGTCTTTCCATCACAGACCTCCTT
The DNA here is from genome assembly GCA_036703095.1 of Crinalium sp. GTDB lineage: Bacteria > Cyanobacteriota > Cyanobacteriia > Elainellales > Elainellaceae > DATNPS01. The sequence continues at coordinate 1,965 of DATNPS010000593.1, forward strand.
ATGCCTCTATACTTCTATGTCTTCTATTTTACCACCGAGGTAATAAGTGAAACTGGTTCTGATTGGAATCAATCGTTTCAAGCTGGATACCTTCATCCTGAAGATAAACAAAGGCTAAGCGTGCTCCCAACGTCGTGATCGATTTTCCAGTTTGATCGGTTAGAAACAGCAAGCTGCGACGAATTCTGCCATCTTCATCCAATAGGAGATCTCTGGCACTCACTTGATCACGCTGCTTTAGAACAGGAGGTGCTTGAACCACTTCACCTTGAGCGGTTTTGATGACCTTCTCAATACCAATCAAATTAGGTGTGGACTGAAAGACTTTGAACAGTTCTTGATAGCCTGGCTCTACTGGGAACAGTTCTTGATAGCCTGGCTCTACTGGTAAATCTCGGTAGATATCAAGCCCAATGACTCTTGGCTGCTGGTGTTTGATAGATGAAATCAAACGAGCCAGTGTAGCAAGAGATCGGTTGCTCGTCGGTAAAGTCCTTGTGCCTGTAGCGCCCTTGCTTGATTAATCTGACTACCTAAAACTCCGTTGGCATTATTTGTTTTGTGGTAAAACGATTCTGCCTGTTGCCAGGTTGCTAACGCTTCTGACGCTTTACCCTGCGCTAGCTGTAGCTTTCCTGGGGCGGTGAGAACTTGAGCAAAAACTCGTGGAGTGTCATCTGAGTTTGAACTTTGAGCATTTAATAGCAAGATTGCCTGGTCAATGGCGCTATTGGCTTGAGGCCATTGTCCTAAGTCGGCAAAGGCAGTCGCCAGGAAACTGAGTACCAGCGCTTGATTGAGTTGGTCTTCGTTCCGTTCGTACTGGGTATCTGCTTGCTGCCATAGCGCGATCGCCTCTGAAAGTTGCCCTGCCTGGTAACGGTCTTCTGCTTGCTGCACTTGGGCTGAGGGAGAGGGCGGGGCTTGTTCGATGGTCTCGACGTTAACTCTGTTGCTATCGCTTTGTACTGTCGCTGCGATCGCTGTGTGCAGACTAAGGGACATGAGCAATCCAATTAAAACAACCCAAACAAATCGTCGCCATCCTCGGACTGAGAAAAGGCGCTGTGTGGTGTATGTTCCTTGATCGATTCGCTTGCTCTAGTGCCTCTCCTGCATCGACTTGTGCGACTCCTTGCAGCGCTGGTTATGAGTAAACATCTGTTGTGGTTTGAATTAGCAACTTATAACGGCAAATGTCGAAATTAGACCAGGCAAGATAGGTAAGTTAATAGCAACTTAAAGTACTTGTTACTCTCCCTGACAGGTAGTTAAGTAATTTGATAAAGGCTGTCCCCTTGGGTTAGTGCTATGAGCAACCAGCGAGACTTCTCCGATAGGAGTGATTTGCCATCCAGTGGCTTCGGTGATTGGGGTGTGGGGTATGGGAAATGGGTTTGCTTCCTCTCGTCTCCTTGTCCCTTCCTCTTCATACCACCTTGTCTCCGTATCTTCGTGTCTTCCTCTCCTGCCCTCTGCTTGCGGGCTTCCGGTTCCTACCTCAGCTTGCCTTGCGTGAGTCACCGTGAGGATGCTGCGATCTTGCCACGCGGCGTCATCGTCAATTTCTTGAGCTGGGGTGGGTGGCAAACCTCCTCGCCCGGTGATGACAAACGAATTGCCCGCATCAGCAGGACAACCCTGAGCAATCAGGCGGGATGGATCAGCGACAGTCGTGGATAGTTCGACTAAGCCGGATGTTGGGTCAAGTTGTTCGATGTTAAGTTGGACAGTACCATTTGAGGCGGAATTGGCTCCAGTAGCGGTGATATCGCTTAAGGACGTATCTTGCGGGCGAGACTGAATGCCAAAGATGCCAGAGGTATTAATCGTAACGTTACCGCCACGAGCATTGATAGAGTTAGCGCTGATATCGCTATTTTCGTTGGGAACGGCGACGATCGACCCTGCATCAATCTGAATGTTGCCACCGTTGCCCGTGCCACCTGCAATTGCCGAGACTTCCGCATTCTGGCGCAGCAATAGAGTATCTCGAACTTGAAGTTGAAGGTTGCCTCCTTGACCAGAAGCGGTTGAGGCAGTAATGCCTGCTTGGTTGTTTAAAGTAATCGAATTGGCTCGAATTCTCAGGAGTCCTGCCGAACCTGTTCCCGCATTACTCACATCGACTCTTGCACCATTCATCACAGTTAATGTTCCAGTCATGATGGTTGCATTTCCAGACACTCCGGTTGGGGCTTCTGGTGCTAGCAAGGCTGGATCTTGAGGCTGTTCAGTTGTAAACCGAAATCCAAATGCACCAATAGAGCTGGGGGCAGAATATCGAGTTCCTTTACCGTCAATCTCGATCGACTCCCTGGCGTTAATAATCAAACTTCCAGCACTTCCATTTCCGACAGTGGCAGTATTGATAGTCCCTCCTGCCTGCACCCGTAGCCTTTCTGTACTGAGGGTCAATGTCCCGGATTCTCCACTGATCGTGCCTGCTGCGATGTTGCTCTGCCTAAGGAAATTTGTGCCAATGACTTCGATCGCGTCGGTAGTGGTTACAGTTACATCTCCACTGCGACCAGCACCAACGGTTGTTGTGCCAATAGAACCGCCATCAACAACCCTTAACTGATTTGTTGATAACGTGATGTTGCCCGTATTGCTAGAGTCCACGGCAATTGCAGCAACAAGGCTACCCAATGTAGAGCTAGAAGCAATACCAACGACTTGCATGCTGTCTGTGGCATTCACATGGATAGCTCCGGTTTGACCAGAGTCATAGGAGAATGCAGAGGCGATCGCACCCTCACGGATAATAAAACGTTGAGTATTAACGGTAATATCAGCTCCACTTCCCGCTCCCACCGTTTGGCTTTCCAGTCCACCAAAAACACTGCCATTCAAACTCGTTCCACTCAAGTCCACAGATTGGCTGCCAGTGACCGCAATCCTTCCTCCACTTTGCCCTGCCTGATTTTGAATTAACATCAGGGAACCGTCCGTGAGCGATACTCGACTTCCTTGCACTTGAATCAAACCGCTATTACTAGCATTGGCTAAAGCTTGCTGCGATAGACGAATCTCTCCAAACGATTGAATTCCTGGGTAGCTCAAGGTAAACTGATTTCCCAGATTAACTTGTCCATTGCGCGCACTGCCCAATTCAATTCGTCCTTGTTCTGCTGTCAGAACTCCACCTTGGATATCAATATCGCCCCCGACCAATGCGAGAGTTTGTCCAGTTGAAACTTCCAAACCCATTGAAGTATTTCCTATCGTGATAGGAACGAAGATTGAACCTTGAGATAAGTTGTAGCCATTTCCCTGAACTCTAATCGGTTCCGGATTCATTCCCATCTGCAATCCAACTGGAACACTCACCGTCAATAGCGGCGTTGTTTGCGGATTCATGGCGCTGTACTGAAAATTATCTGCAAAGTTAATGCTGTTAGCCGTTGTTGCTACAAACGAACCCCCTATGTTCAATCGGGTATTGGGCCCAAACAGAATGCCATTCGGGTTGAGCAAAAACAGATTCGCAGTGCCATTGGCTCGAATCACCCCATCAATATCCGAAGCAGAACCACCCGTCACGCGGCTGAAAATATTGCGTACATCTGCCGCATTGTTGAAGTAAGCAGATCCACCCGTGGGAATAGAAAACTGGCTGAAGCTGTGGAAGAGATTGCCGCCTCGTCTTGCTCCGCCATCAATCTGGAAATTAGGATTGCCTGTGACCTGCGATCGCTCTCCCACTGGCAATGTGTCATCAGGAATTACTTGAGCGGCGATCGGTTGAGCACATAGCAATGCACTCACGATACTCCCTGTCAAAACCCAGACTTTTAAGTGTGAATGATTCATGTTGCGGCCTTGCTTCTACATCGGTAGGAACAGGCTAAAGCTATCATGACTTTCCTTTAAACCCAATCGATGAAATAGGCGATCGTACTCTCTCAGTCGCTGCTTTAATTGGGTGAGTTCTTCAACAATCTGTTCAAACTCAACTCTCTGAATCGTTACTGTGGCGAAGGTTGACGAAGCTGGTGTTATATCATCCGTTCGTTCACTCTTGCCTGTGATGTAGTCACCTACTTCTAATAACAGGTTAAAGGCACGGAAAAAGTTCCTGAGCGTATTCTTATCAACTCTAACTTCACAACTTAACAAGCGGCTAACAGTACGCTCATCGAGATGCGATCGTTCACTCAACTGTTCAAGTGACTGTTTCAGAACAGCATTGCCTTACCCCTTGAGCCAATATCATCTAGAAGCAATCATGCAACAAGTGCTGCAAGCGCAGAGAGTCCAATGTTGCATCAAGTCGAACTTAGAGTTGTCAAATGTGAACCCAAATCACTTTCCAGAATACAACAGTTGCGCTCAGTTCTCAAAAGCTGAACTGATTGTCTAATGCAGCTTTCGTCAGTGCTACTGTACTTAAGTTTGGCCTTAAAGTAGAACCTGAGTTGAGATCGGTTTGCCTCCTGAGAGTGATTTATGAATCACTCCTACTAAGGTTCAAAATTGCGAACTCTAAGCAGACGACAAACCGAAGTTAATTATCTATAGTGAACTCACGCTAACAAGGGTCGTCAATCAGCCGAGTTACAAGATCTCAGTTTATTGTATAGCGAGCAAAGGCTATTTGGGGACAAGCAATCCCAATGTTGATCGCTCGGTGAATGATGTAATCGTTACTTGAAGTATAGCGGACTGAACAATTTCCGGATTATTTTCTGCTGCTTTTCACTAATCCAAGCAATTAAATCATGTTTTAACTCATAGAACTTGAGTGGTATGTATGAGGCGATCGCAGAAGAATAAATGTAATCGAGTTGAGCAGCAAGCCCACCAACCTAAAACAACACATTAGACAACATCTAAAACGAGGAAACACCATGAAAATGCAGAAAGTATGGTTCATCACCGGAGCATCCAGAGGCTTTGGGCTAGAAATTGCTAGAGCTGCTTTAGCAGTAGGTGACCAAGTCATAGCAACGGTTCGCAGCCAACCCGCACAACTTGCTGCTACCCTGCATAACCACCCAGATCTGCATGTTGTGCCGATGGATGTCACCCAGGAAGACCAGGTGCAAGCGGCAGTCAAGCGGGGCATTGCCCGTTTCGGTCGGGTTGATGTATTAGTCAATAATGCTGGGTTTGGCATGGTTGGCGCAACCGAAGAGTTTACGGATGCCGAAGTCCGCAAACAGTATGACACCAACGTGTTTGGGTTACTCAACGTAACTCGTGCCGTATTGCCCTACCTGCGCCAGCAAAAGATGGGACACATCATCAATATCTCGTCTTTGTTTGGCTACGATGCAGTACCGGGCTGGGGATTGTACGGCTCTACTAAATTTGCAGTCGAAGGAATCTCAAAAGGGTTGGCAGTTGAACTGGCACCACTCGGCATCTCCGTTACGGCAGTAGCTCCCGGTCTTTTTAGTACCGATTTTCTGAGCACCGAATCCTACGTTGCGGCTAAAACCATCATTGACGATTATCAAGAAACCGTAGGACCGATTCGCGTCGGAGCCGATGCGCTACACAAGAACCAGCCTGGTGATCCGAAAAAGTTTGCTCAGGTAATTCTCCAACTCACCACTACAGAAAATCCTCCGCTGCATTTACCTGCTGGCAACGATGCGGTTAAATTCTACCGGAGCAGCGCTGCAAAATTGGCACAGGACATTGAAGCATGGCTACCAGTCGCGACTAGCACCGACCATGACCGCAACATCGCGGCTTAGACCATTGCCTGACTTGCAACATTCAACCCATGATTTCCAAAGGAGTTTTACCATGAGCACTGAACAGAAAGTTGCTGTGATTACCGGCGCGTCTCAAGGTATCGGCGCAGCGCTGGTCAAGGCATATCGCGATCGCAACTATCGGGTAATTGCCGTCTCACGCTCCATTCAGCCCTCAGATGATAACGATATCGTGACGGTATCTGGCGACATCGCCGATCGCAAAACGGCAGAGCGGGCAATCATCGAAGGCGTGACCCGCTTCGGGCGCATTGACACCCTGATCAACAACGCTGGTATCTTCATCGCCAAGCCATTTACCGAATACACCGAGGCAGACTACCAGGCGTATTTAGGCACCAACATCACTGGATTCTTTCACATCACGCAACTTGCTATAGCCGAAATGGAGAAGCAAGGCAGCGGTCATGTTGTGCAAATCTCAACGAGTCTGGTTGACAACCCGATCGCTGGTGTACCCTCTGTGCTGGCGTCGCTGACCAAGGGCGGATTGAATGCCGCGACTAAATCACTGGCGATCGAGTATGCCAGACGCGGGATTCGGGTGAACGCCGTGGCGCTGGGAACTATCAAGACGCCGATGCATCCGGTTGAAACTTATGCACAGCTCGATGCTCTGCACCCGATCGGTCATATCGGCGAGATTTCCGATGCCGTTGATGCGATCCTCTACCTTGAATCAGCTAACTTCGTGACGGGCGAAATCCTGCATGTTGATGGTGGACAGAGTGCGGGGCATTAAAGGCATGATCTACGAATTGCGCATTTATCACGCCATGCCCGGACAGCTCCCTGCGTTAATGTCGCGCTTCCAGAACCACACGCTGCGGATTTGGGAAAAGCATGGCATCCGCCAGGCAGGATTTTGGACAACGCTGATTGGTCAAAGCGAGAGTAACCAGCTCACCTACCTACTTGCCTGGAATAGCCTGGCTGAGCGTGAGGAGCGTTGGAGTGCCTTCCTCGCCGACCCTGAATGGATTGCGATCAAAACTGAAACCGAGAAGGATGCTCCACTGGTGCAAAACAGCAGCAACGAGTTGCTAGCACCGACCGCCTTTTCCTCTGTGAGGTGAGTGTCCCATCTAAGTCACATTTTAACTCAACTAACTTGAGTGGTGTGGATGGGGCGATCGCAGAAGAATGAAAAGTAACCAATCTGAACAGCAAACTTACAACCAAAAGGAGAACAAAATGAGTGAGAATCACGTAACCAGTCCAAACATGAAACTTGAAGTTGTGCTATTCAATGTTTCCGACGTCGATCGCGCGAAGGCATTCTACGAGAATCTTGGCTGGCGGTTTGACATTGATGTAGTAGGGGGTGATTTCCGTGGCGTGCATTTTACGCCACCCAACTCAGACGCCTCGATCCTCTTCGGCAAAGGCGTCACTCCAAACAATGCTGGCTCGGTGCAAAACTTGGTGCTTGCCGTTGATGACCTCGATGCCGCTCGCAAAGACTTGAGCGATCGCGGTGTCAACGTCAGTGAGATTTTTCACTATGCTGGCGGTCCCTTCAACAACGCCGTGGAGAACCCGCGTATCCCCGGACGTGACCCGGAAGGTCGTTCCTACTTCTCATTTGCCTCCTTTGAAGACCCCGATGGAAACCTCTGGCTGCTCCAGGAAGTTACAACACGGCTTCCCGGTCGCCTATGGGACTCTCCACAAACAAACGTTGCAACCCTGGCAGCCCTTCTCCACGAGACAGCCGAGCGCCACGACTCCTACGAGAAAACTCATGGCGAACACCACTGGTGGGACTGGTACGCACCCTATCTGAGCGCGCGTCAAAATGGCAGCAGCCCAGAAGAGGCCGCCGCCACCGCTGACCGTTACATGGAAGAGATTTTGCCTGTTCTTTCCAGATGATGCGGTCAGAATAGCATTCGCCAGGTTGAATTCTGAACAACCGTCTCCTTACTGAATTGAACGATGGGTCAAGCGATGGAACTCGCACCCATCGTTCATCTCACCATCACAACTAAGTCATGTGGGCAGACAATATGTAACCTCAGTTCAATCGTATTGGAGCAAGATTAATGTCCATTACTTGTCGAGTTAGTGGTTACTGATCGTGTTTAGCCTGAGTCATAAAACTGACACGTTGCATTTACTTTCGGTTAATCACGCCATTAAAAGGTAAATCCTATGACGATGAAATCCACCCATAACAGTCCAATCCTCGTGACCGGAGCGGCTGGCGATCTCGGCGGCATCGGTCGTAACCTCACCACCATGCTGCTCGCTAAAGGCCACAAGGTGCGCGCCTTAGTTCGGTGGGAGGATGAACGCGCTGAAGCTCTGCGCCAACTTGGAGCCGAGGTTGTACAGGGTGATCTAACCGATCTGGACTCAATGCACCGGGCGATCGCAGGGGTTAAACGCCTCTATTTCGGCATGTCGATCTCTCCAACTTATCTGGAAGCCACCATCAACACCGCTGCGGTGGCAAAGCACCACGGTATCGAGGCGTTTGTGAATATGTCACAGATGACAGTGACGCAGATGAGCATCACCGAGACCACGGACAGCCCACAGCACAAGCTGCACTGGCTGGCGGAACAGGCATTAGCGTGGTCGGGACTGCCAGTCGTCACAGTGCGCCCTACGGTCTTCCTTGAAGGCTTCTTCCTGCGTCTGGCCGCTGATGGCGTTCGAGATAACGACGAACTGGCGCTGCCGTTGGGGAACAGCAAGACCTCACCAGTCTCGGCGGTAGATGTGGCGCGCGCCGTTGCCGAGATCCTCGATGACCCTGCTCCGCACATCGGTCAGGTTTACAATCTGACCGGATTTGAATCAGCCGATCTGGATCACTACGCCGGCATCTTTTCTGAGGCACTGGGGCGAACGATTCGCTATCGCAATGTGCCGCTCTCTGCATGGACTGATACGCTGCGTGGGTTTGGAGTGCCCACGCACCTCGTCAATCACCTCGCCGTGATGGCTGAACTTCACGTACAGGGGCGATATGACCGCATGACGGATGACCTGTTTCAGCTCACGGGCAAGACCCCGACGAGCCTGTACGACTTCGTGAAATTGCACGCCAAGGAGTTTTCTCATGCGCTCTGACATTGTTCCAGGGGCAGTCTTTCCCGACTACGAACTGCCCGACCACACCACGAAACGTCGGAAGCTCTCCGAGCTGCAAGGGCAACATCCGATGATTCTTGTCCTTAGCCGCGGTGGGTACTGCCCCAAGGATCGCCGACAGGCTGAAGGATTGGTTCAACTTCATCGTGAGATTGAGGTCGGCTATTGCCGTTTGGTCACGATTAGCACCGACAACATCACCGAGACGAATGAATATCGCAGCGGCGTGGGT